>JAAZGC010000206.1 GCA_012511425.1 Clostridiales bacterium
CCGCATTGACGGCACTGAGAAAGAAGGATATTCCTGTTACTTATGACCCATATCCTCCAAGAACTCATTCGTTTACAACTGATGATGCTTCTTTATATCCTCCTGTAACTTGTTGTGAGGCATTTAATGGCCTGTTAGAACCCAATGAAACTAATGATCCATCCCAGAAGAAGTATTCTAAAGCAAAGTATATGGGAAAACATTGTCAGGGACAAACAGAAATAAAGCTGGACTCCATCGGACCGACAATTCGATCCGAACATCACGGCAATATTGAATATCGCCGCCTTGCTGCAGAACACGGAGGAAGCCATACAGAAGAGCTGATGGCTGGATTACAAGAGCGCAGGCTAACTGTGAGAGAATGTGCGCGCATTCAGACTTTTCCTGACGATTATCAATTTATCATTCCCAAAAGAGGAGATGTTTGTGGGGTATCCTCCAGTGATGCATATAAAATTATCGGTAATGCCGTGCCCTGTGTCCTTGCATACAATATTGCAAAACATATATCAGAAAAGTGGAGTGTTTATTTTGAGGAGGAAATGAAATGATCGTATCAGTTAATCCTCATCCGCCATTAAGCGAATTTCAGAAGCTGATGTTTCAAACTGACCGGCTTTTGAATGCCGACGCATTAAAACGACCTAAATACTATGCTACAAGAGGCGGTAATCCGCTTGAGGATGATGTGAAAGAAGCTCTTGTTGAATTGGCAAAAAGTACTGCATTCGAGAACACAATTGAAAAAATTTCCGGTCAAAGATTTCCCGATATTATTGCTGCAAAATATTACGGCGTAGAGGTGAAAAGTACCAAAGAAAATCATTGGACATCAACGGGAAGCAGTATACTTGAAACGACAAGAGTGAATGGCATTGAACGAATATATATGACCTTCGGCAAACTTGGCGGAAATCCAATAGAGTTTTTATCAAAACCTTATGAACAGTGCTTATATGGTATTGCTGTAACTCATATGCCACGCTATCTTATTGATATGAGGTTAAACCAAGGTGAAACCATTTTTGATAAAGTGGGCGTTCCTTATGATGACCTAAGAAAAATGGATAATCCGATTGCTCCAGTTGCGAAATATTATCGCAGTCAACTAAAAGAGGGAGAAAGCCTATGGTGGACAGGAGACTCCTCTGATGAAACGGTATCTGCAACGATTAAACTATGGAAAAATGTATCACCAGAAGATAAGCGAAAATACACTATCTTTGGTTGCGTGAATTATCCAGAAGTATTTGGCGGTAATTATGATAGATATGCGTTGTGGTTAACTTCACAAGGAATTGTTGACCCCCACATACGAGATCAATTTTCAGCAGGTGGACAAGAGGAAATGCTATTGTCTAATGGTAAAAAAGTGAAATTTCCAGGGGTCTATCGTAGAATAAAAAATAGTCCAGAACTCTTTTTTGGAAGAATGGCTCAAAATGACCCAATGGAATTGTCAGGAAGCAAAACGCTTGATATCGAGGCGCTAAATCGCCGTCTAATGATATGGGCGGATTTGGTTTCAAGAAAATCTACTATTGATTATGGAGTATCAATGGATGCCTTAAAAACATATTTTTGGGGAATTGGTGGAGGCAATTTCCCGTGGTGGAAAGATAAAATATAATTTTTGAACGCAACATAATATTCTTTTCCGAGCAAGACAAAAGCGTCGTAGAAATACGGCGCTTTTTTGTTACCCGGAAGCGACAAACAGCGAACAGTTCAATGTAAAGAACAAGAAAATTGCATTGAGTTTTTTTATGCCGTGCATGATGTTACCCCCTTATTTGAGATTTATTGACAATTCCAATCGGAAGCAGCACACAAAGCCTGAAATTACAAAAGAACTCGCTGCCGGCGCCCGATGGGCGCCGGCAGCGAGTTTCGGCGGAGCCGAAACATCGCCGTTCTCGCCGTTCAAATATTTCCTTTATCTAAGTTATCCGCGTCTTATACTCCCAGCACCGCGCCGCCTATAATTCCGGCGTCGTTGCTGAGGGAGGCTGCCACTACTTTGGTCGGTTTGATATAGCTGTCGGCGCCGCCGTAGGTTGCGGCTTTGATGTGTTCGCGGAGGGGAGCCATCAGCTTTTCGCCCTCTTTCGAGATGCCGCCGCCGATTGAGAGAATCTCCGGCTGGAAGATGTTGATGATGTTGATAAGACCGCAGGCGAGGTAGCCGATATATTCGTCGACGACTTCTTTCGCGGCTTCGTCGCCGTCATTCTGCATACAGGCAAACGCGGTACGGCCGTTGACTTTTGAGATATCTCCGCCGCACCATTTCCACATGGAGGAGTCGGGGTTTGCGTTCATCTTTTCTTTGGTCATGCGGATAAGACCGGACGCGGAGGAATAAGCCTCCCAGCAGCCCTTGAGACCGCAGGTGCACTGTGCGCCCTGGTACTGAATGACCATATGTCCGAGTTCGGCGCCGGCGTAGTTGAAGCCGGAGTAAACCTTGCGGTCGATGATGATGCCGCCGCCGACACCGGTTCCGAGGGTTATAAATACCGAGTTGTCAACGCCCTGCGCGGCGCCCGCGACGGCTTCGCCCCAGGCGGCGGCGTTGGCGTCGTTTTCGATGCGGACGGATTTGAATTTCGTATACTTCTTAAGCGTGTCGGCGAGGGGGAAGTGCAGGAACGGGAGGTTGTTGGCGTATTCGCAGTAGCCGGTGTCGCTGTTGGCGGTGCCGGGGGTGGCGATTCCGGCGGAAATAACCTCGTCGTATGAAATGTTTGCTTTGGCAAGGAGACGGTCGCAGAGAGCGCCCATGTCCTTGATGATAAGCTCGGGGTCGCGGTTCGGAAGGGTGGGGACGCTGTCCTTCGCGATTATCTTGTAATCCTCGGTGACGATGCCCGCGGCGATGTTGGTGCCGCCAAGATCAATGCCTACATAATACATGGTTTATTCCTCCGGTAAATTGATTTTGATTTTTGGTTTTATTTGATTGTTTTTGCTTTTGAGTAATAAAATTATTGTAATGGGAAATTATTTCGCCGATATTAACATACGACCGGATTTGTATGAATTATCACATTATTTCTTGTCCGAGAAGTATGTCGGCGATCCGCTCGCTTGCGTGACCGTCGCCGTATGGATTTATCGCGCGGCGCATCGAGCGGTAGAATTCGGCGTCGCGGAGAATCTTCGAGAAGAGCGAGTAAACTCCCTCGTCGGTTGTGCCGGCGAGGACGACGGTTCCGGCTTCGACTGCCTCCGGGCGCTCGGTTTCGGCGCGGAGCACCGCGACGGGAAGCCCCAAAGCCGGCGCTTCTTCCTGAAGCCCGCCGCTGTCGGTCAGCGCCATATATGAGCGGCTCATAAGGTTATGCATATCGAAGACGTCGAGCGGCTCGATCAGGTGAACTCTGTCGATATCCCCCAGCATCGGAACGACGGTGCCGCGGACGGTGGGGTTGGGGTGCATCGGATAGACCACCTGAATGTCCGGGTTTTCCGCGACTACCCGCCTGACTGCGCGGCAGATGTTTTCAAGTCCGGCGCCGATGTTTTCCCGCCGGTGGGCGGTCATGACGACGGTCCTGAAGCTTTCGAAATCTATCGCCCGAAGCTCGGGAGACGTGAATTCGTAATCCGGCTTTATCGTGTAGCGGAAGGCGTCGAGACCGGTGTTGCCGGTGACGTAAACGCCGTTTATAATCCCCTCGTTGCGCAGATTCCGCTCGTTGCCCTTCGTCGGGGCAAAATGCAGGTCGGCGAGACGGGTTATCAGCACCCGGTTCATCTCCTCCGGGTACGGCGCCCATTTATCGAAGGTTCGCAGACCCGCTTCGACATGGCAGACTTTTGTCTGCGCATAGAAAGCCGAAAGGGCGGAGGCGAATGCCGTCAGGGTGTCGCCGTGAACCAATGCAAAATCGGGGGCGAACTGCTCAAATACCGGCTTTTCCGCTTCAAGTATGGCCGCGGTCAGCGACTGCAGCGTCTGTCCCGGCTTCATCAGCCGCAGGTCGTAGTCGGCTTTTACGCCGAAAGCGCTCATAACTGAGTCGGCGAGCTCGCGGTGCTGACCGGTGAGCATTACTTTCGTTTCGAACTGCGGGCGGCGGAGCAGCTCCAGCGCCAGCGGGCACATCTTGATAGCCTCCGGTCTTGTGCCGAAGATGAGCAGCAGTTTAAGTCGTCGGGGCATTTTCGTCCTCCGTGTCTGTCGTATTTTTTTTGCAGGGGGTGTTGTTCAGGCAAGCTGGGTTGTTTAAGCAAGCAGGATAGGCGGCGGCAAACAGCTCCTCTATCCGCTGAAAGTCGCCTTCAAGCCAGAGCCGGCCGAACAGCGCTTCAAGTCCGGTCGCGCGGTGGTATTGCCCGGGGGTGCTGTGGCGGGGGCAGTTTTTTGATGCGTGATTGCGGCCGCGGCGGTAGATATCTTCTTCCCGCTCGGTGAGAAGTCCTTCAAGCCGTCCTACCGCGTCTGATTGAGCCTTTGCCGTCACATAGCCGTGGGATAGGCGGTTCGCCTCCCCGCTGTTGGGAACGCCGTCGAGGGCGAGTTTGCGGCGGACAAGCAGCTCTATGACCGCGTCGCCGAGGTAGGCAAGCATAGGGCTTGAGATTTCGTCGAGTTTGAGTTTGTCGGTCTTTTCGGGTGTGTTTCCTTGCATGGTGTACCG
>JAAZGC010000207.1 GCA_012511425.1 Clostridiales bacterium
AGCTGCTTGTGATGATGGAAATGCTGTCCAGATCATCCGACGAAAACAATCCAAAGACAACAAGCGAAATAATAAACTATCTGAATGAACAGGGAATCAGCTGCGACAGGCGCACTTTGTCGAAAGACATTGCGCTTTTAAATGCGAACGGATATGAGATCATGCATACTTTCGTCGGTCACGAGAAAGGATATTATATTTCGGAGCGCAATTTCAGTATACCCGAGCTGAAGATTCTGATCGACGCCGTAAGAGCAGCCGGATTCATTACGGAAAAGAAAACCGGGGAGATGATAAGAAAAATCGCTTTTCTTGAGGGAGATTATCAGGGTGATCTTCTGACTTCCAAACCAATCTGGTATTTTGCTCATAAACATAACAATGAGCAGATTTATTACAATGTAGACAGCCTTGAGGAAGCAATCCAGCAAAACTGCCGCGCCGAGTTCCTATACTTTGACCTTGACGAAAATCGCGAAAGGGTTTACAGAAAAAACAGGGAAGTATATAATGTCGAACCGCTCTCCCTCGTTTATTCGGAGAATTACTATTATCTTATATGTTACAGCTCAAAATACAAGGAGCTTTGCAACTATCGCGTAGACAGGATGGAGCGTGTAGTCAAAACCGATGAACCTATAAGTGCTGAAGCATTCGAAGCGGAAAAGAAAATTGCCGAATATACCGAATCGGTATTCAATATGTATAATGTCAGCGAAGCGACAAATGTAACGCTTGAATTTGACAGAAAGATTCTGAATGCTGTATACGACAAATTCGGGGAAGATACCGAAGTTTCAGTCCTTAAGAAAGATCTGCTTTCTGTCGATGTAAATGTCAGAATCGGCCCGACCTTTTGGGGGTGGCTGTTTACCTTCGGCGATCAGATGACAATCACCGCACCGAAGGAAGCAGCGGATGAATACAGAAAGCTACTGAAGAAGACGCTTAAACGTCTCGATTGAATTACTTTAAAGATATTCCGGCTTCAAAGCGCTTTAAAAACTCATTTGCTATCAGACCGTGACCCGCTTCGGTAGGGTGAACGTCATCCCAGAGCCAATAGGATTTGCCGTATTTATCGCATACCTCGTCAAAGTAATCTTGAAGCGGAACAAACATAGCGCCGTATTTTACACAAAGTTCCTTCAAAAGTATTGCCAAAGTATCCGATGCTTGCCTTAAATTATTGTCTCTTGTTGTAAACGGTTCTAACAAAATAAATTTTGTTTCAGGATTAGCTTCAAGACTTCTTTGCAAAAGTTTTTCATATCCCGTAATATATTCTTTTGCTGTGTAAGATGCGTCTTTGCAGATACGGCTTGCGTCGTTTATTCCGATCAAAATCGCCAATATATCCGGAGTAATCCCGACAGCATCCTTTTCCCAGCGCTCGCTTAAGTCAACGACGGTATTGCTTGAAACCGCGCGATTGACAAACTCAAATCTGCACGGATGCTCCAAACCCAACTTAGCGGAAACGATATATGCCCAGCTGTGACCGATCTGATGATTCTTGTCCCAACGGCTTGCCTCGTCTTTTAAACGCATTCCGTCGGTAATCGAGTCCCCCTGAAATAGAACCTTTATTTTGCTTTCCATGTCATTCTCCATTATTTATTTTTATATAATAAAAGCATAGAAAAATAAAGGACGCCGCGTAAAGCGTCCTTAAAATATTTACTTACCTGAAAACCCGAGTTTCAATAATTCAAGCAGCTTCCGGTCGACCTTAAATCCTTTATAATATTCATATTCGGTACCGGGTCTGCCGTGTTCAACTATTCCGAACGAACCTTTGAAGTTCCATAATGAATACCCCCAGCCGTTTTCCCTGAAAACGTTAAGCAGGTCGTCAAACCAGCGCAGAGCAAGGTCATTCGGAAGCTTGTTGTAACAGCCGAATTCCCCTATATGAACCTTGACTCCCGATTTTTCAACATCAATCCATGGTTTATAATATTTGCGAATCGAATCTATATTGCAAATCCTGCCGGGCGCAACTTCTCCGGGATATTCCGGAACGACCCAGTCTATGTTTCCTCTCACCCATTCGGCTTTGTAGTGAGTAACCTGGAACGGCTCATATCCCCGACCCGAATGAATTACATTCTGTGAGCCAAGATCGGCAAGCTCAGGAAGCGCAGAACCGCCGCCGTCAAATCCGTCGATGACAATCTCTCTTGAAGGATCGATCGCGCGTATTTCGCTTATGGTTTTTCTTATTACCCTCTCGTGATCCTTTCTGTCGCAGGGATGAGTCGGAGGTATATTACAAGGTTCATTTACGAGATCAAAGCTAAGTTTTTCCGAAGAAATCCCTTTATATCTCTCTGCGAACATCTTCCATAGAAATATAAAAGCTTCAAGAGGTTCCTCGTCTTTCCAGAGATTGTTTTTTTCAATTTCCGGGCGGTTGATGCAGTATCCGGGCGCGCGGTGTATATTCAGGCAGGCATGAAGACCGCGGCTGTTGCATGCTTCGATATACCTGTCGATATAACCGAGAATATTTTCGTCCGGATTAAAATAGTCGAAATCCTTCGTCCAGAAGTGATAATCAGTCGGAATGCGAACAAAATTGAAACCTTCACCGGCGACAAAATCAAGTTCTTCCTGATTAGGTTCCTGCGGAGTTTTGCCGTAATTGCCGGAAAACATCCATAAAAAATTAAATCCGTATTTTGTTTTCATGCCTGCCTCCGTTTTGATTATAAGTGTTTATTTCTCACATGCCGCGCTCCACAGCGCAGCGTTTTGCTTGATTATTTCTGGCTCCCAGTCAGTTCCGGTAATAGCGCCTCCTATCCCGAATCCGAAACAGCCGCTGTCAAGATAAAGTTTTACATCCTCAAGAGTAATACCTGTTACCGCAAGCAGCCTCGCTCCGTTAAAAGGCGCAGTTATCTGCTTGAAATATGACGGTCCGAAAGCGGAAGAAGGGAATATCTTCACACAGTCGGCGCCAAAGCGAAGCGCTGATGAAATCTCAGTCGGCGTCAAAGCGCCGGGAACAGAGAACAGCCCGAGTTCTTTTGTATGTCTGATTATGGTCTCATTAACATCGGGAGAAATAATAAACTCCGCGCCGGCTTCATATGCAAGTTTGAGCTGCTTTTCGGTAGTGACGGTTCCGGCACCGATTAACATTCGTCCCGCCGTATATTTTGCAACGGAACTTATTATCTCCGCCGTTTCTTCATCGGGTGTATTTCCGCTGAAATCAAAGGCGAATTCGGCAAGTCTGACACCGCCGCAAAACAGCGCATCCGCTGCTGACAGCGCTTTTCCGTTCGGAATTCCCCTTATGATAGTTATAAGTCGGGTATTTTCAAGGATCTCCAAAAAATTGCTCATGTGATTTTGCCTTTCAAAATGCATTGATGATATTATAGCACACATATAACACGATGTCAATTCGGTTTTAAATCAATATCAAGTTTTTCACACATCGCTTGACAAAGCCACTATACTATGATAAAATAAACCCGACGAAAAGGAGGCAGATATGAAACTTGACCTTGATATCGAACGCTTCTGGGCAGATGACCTGGAGGCACACAAGTTTAATTGTTTTAATCCCGACGCCGTTCAGGTTGCCATGGGTATACGCATGAGTGATGAATGTGTTTTTGCAGAACTCGGCGAAGAAGGCGAACCATGGGGTTATACCGAACCTTTTCGCCGTCAGGAGCTGAACAAGCGTTATAATGAAAAAGCGTTAAAAATCGTTGGCAGAAAACTGCTTAACGAAAGTGACCCGCTGCCTGCCGATTCTCATTTTCCGGGATATCGTCAGATAGGCGAAGTCTTTGGAGGGCAATATGTTTTCGACGGCAAGACAACCTGGCTTCGCGGTTCAATGGAATCCCCGGAAGACCTAAAAAGAAAACTTGATGAAATAGACAATATGGATCTGCGCTCGTTTATCCTTCCTCCGAATTGGGAAAGCGAGAAAAAGCGTATATATGAAAAATACGGACGCAGACCGTCTCAATTCCGAGGTGTCAGAGGCCCGGTCACTCTTGCAACTTCGGTTTATGGCGTCGAAAATCTGCTTTTCCTATATTACGACGATCCGGATCTATTTGTCCGATTTTCGGAAACCATTAAAAAAGTATTGCTTGGATATATCGATATATTTATCGAGGAATCCGGTCGGAGTATGTCAAACTTCGATCACGGTTTCAGCTTCGCCGACGACGATTCAAATCTGATGACGCCGGAAATGTATGAGATGTTCGGATATCCGATACTCAAAGCGGTGTTTGATTACGTTTCGCCTAATCCGGGTGACGAAAGATATCAGCACTCCGACTCCGCAATGGGACATCTCGTCCCGATACTTTCCCGCCTTAATCTCAACGGATGCAATTTCGGGCCTACGGTAACCGTCGAACATATCAGAAAACACCTTCCGAATGCCCGTATCGACGGTCAGCTCGCCCCCTTTACATTCATGTCAAACGACGAAGACAAAATTATCGCCGAAGTGCGCCGCGACTGTGATATGATAAGAGCAAGCGGAACAAGAGGACTGAACATATCTACCGCAGGCTCAATTAATAACGGCTCTCTTTTAACCTCTATGAGAGCTGTTATGGCTGCAATTCAAAATTACGGCCGTTATTGATTATTGATTTTTATAATATGAAAGGATAACAATATTATGCTGCTTTCAACTCAAACCGATGTTCTTTTCCGGCGCTTCAGCGCTGAGACTGCAGTGCAGATGTTTGCACAAGCGGGTTTTGACGCAATCGACTATTCGATGTTTTCCATGACTGATGATAGCTGTCCGCTGAATTCTGCCGATCCCGAAAAATTCGGACTTTCGCTTCGCAAGACAGCCGAAAACGCCGGAATCTGCTTCAACCAGGCGCATGCACCGTTCCCGTGCTGGAGAGGCGGCGCAGATAGTTCCGCATATAATGAAAAGATGCCGGAGCGCATCAAGCAGTCGATAAGAATCGCCGGTGTTTTAGGAGCGAAATCTATAGTTGTTCACCCGATAGCATATTCTTCCGATGAAGAAGAGCAGAAAGCATTCAACTTTGAATTTTACCGCAAAATAGAACCCGTTGCTCTTGAATACGGCATAAAAATAGCCCTTGAAAATATGTGGGGTTTCGACGGCCGCCGCGGTTACATCGTACCGAATGTATGCTCATTCGGTCGTGATCTCTGCGAGTATTATGACGAACTCAATAACCCGAAAGCATATACCGTATGCCTCGATTTAGGTCACTCGGGACTTGTCGGCGAGGAACCGGATGAAGCAATCCGCGCGCTGGGCGCGGAAAGACTCGGCGCTCTTCATGTTCACGACAACAATTACCGCGCGGATAATCATACCATACCTTACGGTTATGATATGAAAATGAACTGGAGCGCTATAACCCGGGCACTCGGAGAGATCGGGTATAAAGGCGATTTCACATTTGAGGCAGATAACTTCCTCCACCGCTTCGACGACGACACCATGCAATGTGCGGTCGATTTCATGGCAGCGCTGGGACGCAGGCTTATGGCGAAAATAGACGCAGCCCGAAAGTAAAATAATATGGATATTAAAGCAAAAGATAAAATACGCGGCATAGTATATGCATATACCAATGAGAAGAGATACGACTTAGTCCA
>JAAZGC010000208.1 GCA_012511425.1 Clostridiales bacterium
CATCGGTGGCGAGGGATGAAAACGGAACCTTATATGCCGTTGCATCTTCCTTCAGAGTTGAACATGTATGTCCTTTCGGTAAAACCGCGATGTATATCAGCCGCGACGAAGGGAAGACCTGGACCCCTCCGATCGTTATCAACGATACATATTTGGATGACAGGGACGCGGGAATTCTTTACATGGGAAACGGCAGGATGCTTGTTACCTGGTTTTCACATCCTACAAAGGCTTATTTGAACGACTATTTCTTCAGCATCAAAAACAGTGCTCAGAAGACAGAAGCGGCGCCTGTATTAGGAATGTTGTCGATGTACCAATATGTCCCGGAAGAACTTACCCGCGGCGGTTCGTTTATTCGTATATCCGAAGATTACGGCGTCACCTGGAGCGATACCATACAATTACAAATTACCGCCCCTCACGGTCCATCCCTCTGCAAAGACGGTACACTTGTCTATCTCGGAAAAGAATTTTACTCAAACAACATGGAAAATCCTGATCAAGATTCGGCAATTATTCTTTACGCTTCAAAAGACGGCGGATACACTTGGGAAAGACGCGGCTTATGCGATAAACCGGATGAATTATCATGGGACAACTTCCATGAGCCGCATGTTATAGAACTCCCCGATGGCAGGCTGTTCGGAACCATCCGTGCAGACGGAGAAGGTATTTATCACCGATTCAGCGTTTATTCGACGATATCCGAAGACAAGGGGAAAAGCTGGAGCAAGTGGAAAGCATTGAATGTTTCCGGTTCACCGCCCCATCTGCTGCTTCATTCTTCGGGCGCGCTTATCTGTGTTATAGGACGCAGAGAAGCTCCGTTCGGACAGAGAGCTATTGTAAGTTATGATTTGGGCGAAAGCTGGGAAGATGAATATGTCCTTAACGATCGCGGAATTGACACGGATCTCGGTTATCCATGTTCGGTAGAACTTGATGACGGTTCGATAATGACTGTATATTATCAGAAATATACAGATGAAAACGGTAAAACTGACTCGAAGTGTTCAATACTTTACACAAAATGGCGGTTAAAGGATAAATAATGAAAAAACTTGAAGGATATATGGCGGGCGCGAATCTCGGTCATTGGATATCCCAATACGGAGATCGCAGCGAAGCTCATTGGGACAGCTATATTCAGCAACCCGATATAGCCCGCATGAAAAGCTGGGGGCTGGATCATATCCGTCTCCCGGTAGACTATTTCCTATTCGAAAAGGATGAAGCTCCCGGGATATATCTCGAAAAGGGCCTCGGTTATATCGACAAAACCATATCATGGTGCAAGAAACATTCGATGAATCTGGTCCTCGACCTCCACCATGCCCCGGGATATTTCTTCGGCGACGGCAGCAAAAATCTTCTTTTCACCGATCCCGCAGCCCAGAAAAGATTCCTCGACATCTGGACAATGTTCGCCGAAAGATATAAAAACGAAGGCGATAATCTGATATTCGAGCTGTTAAATGAACTTGTATGGCCTGATTCATCTCCCTGGAACGAGCTTTGGCCGAAAGCAGTCGAGTGTATATTGAAAATATCTCCTCAAAGGCGCATTATCGTAGGCGGCAACAGTTATAACAGCGTAAATGAACTGAAAAACCTGACCGTTTCGGATGACGACCGCGTCATATATACTTTCCACTTCTATGAACCGTTTCTGTTCACTCACCAAAGAGCATCATGGGTGGAAAACAACCGCAGATGGCAGAAGTCGGTTACTTACCCGTATAACGCCGAAGAACACCTTGAATATTACGGCGGCAGACTCCCGGATTCATTCAAAGGGCGCAAACTAATCGATAAGAGCTTTATCGTGAGCTATATGTCCCCGGCTTTTGAATTTGCGGATAAATACGGCAAAACGCTCTACTGCGGTGAATACGGAGTTATCGCAAACGCTGACGATGAATCTGCGGTCAGATGGCTTAGCGATATGGCCGATGTTCTCACAAGTCACGAAATCGGACGCGCAGTCTGGAGCTACCGGGGATTCTCGGCAATTACTTCAAAAGACAATCTTGACTTTAATCCGGCCATGGTTGAAGCAATCTCAAGAAAATAAATCTGATATTAATATGGAAATATGCTAAACTAATTTTAAGCTTTCAAGAATAATTAATAATAAATATACTTTAAAAGGTAGTATTTTGTTCCCCGATATGATATCATAATGATATCATATCGGGGAACTTAATTCATATTGTAAGAGAAGGATATATCATGCTTAAAATCGAACATCTCACAAAAAAATACGGAGACAAAAAAGCTGTAGACGACCTTTCGCTGCATATTCAGCCCGGGGAAATCTACGGCTTCATCGGTCACAACGGCGCCGGGAAAACAACGACCTTAAAAGCCTCCTGCGGTATTCTGCAGTTCGACGAAGGGGAAATTTTCGTAAACGGACTGTCAATAAATCAATCCCCGCTCGAAGCAAAAAAAGAGCTTGCTTATCTTCCGGATAATCCGGATTTGTATGAGTATATGACCGGCATACAGTTTCTTAAATTCGTAGCGGACATTTACGGTATAGGTGAAAAAGAACGCACCGAAAAAATCGATAAATACACAAAGGAATTCGGAATATACAATGACCTCGCAATGCCGATTTCATCGTATTCACACGGAATGAAGCAGAAGCTTGCGATATCTTCCGCATGGATGCATGATCCGAAACTGATAATGATGGATGAGCCTTTCGTCGGGCTTGATCCTGTTGCTTCCCATACTCTTAAGCTGATGATGCGCCAGGTGTGCAACCTCGGAGGGGCAATATTCTTCTCAACTCATGTGCTGGATGTTGCGGAAAAACTCTGTGATAAGATCGCGGTCATTAAAAACGGCAAACTCATCCGTTCCGGAACGATGGACGAGGTAACCGGTGACAGTTCTCTTGAAAACGTATTTTTGGAGCTTGAAGAAAATAAATCTTCAGCTGAAGGAGAAGTCAGATGAACTCGGCAGCTAAAGCTCTTATTAAAAAGCAGCTGTTGCAGACGCTTAACAGCTTCTCGAGAAGTAATAGGAAATCCGGTAAAAGACTTTCGATCGCCGGTGTAATAGCTGTCTACTGCCTGATTATTTTCAGTATCGGATCGATGTTTTTCAGCTATTCTTTGCTGATGTGCGAGAGTCTTCATAATGTCGGTCTCGATTGGATGTATTTCGCAATATTCGGAATATTCGGAGGTGTTATTTCTGTTATCGGTTCGGCCTTTATGACATATTCCGCACTATACAGCGCGAAAGACAACGAACTGCTGCTATCGATGCCGCTGTCTCCGAATTTGATACTGTTTTCAAGGATGTCGGGCTGCTACTTTACAGCCTTCACTTTTTGTCTGCCGGCAATCCTGCCAAACCTGATCGTATATATAATAAAGGGATACGCAACAGTTTCCGTTGTTATATTTTCATTATTTAATTTATTCAGCCTGTCGCTTATCTCGCTTGCTATTTCCTCTACTCTCGGCTGGCTGATAGCACTCGTCGCTCCCCGTATTAAAAACAAGAGCGTTGTAACTCTTATAATATCTCTCGGATTCATTGCCGGATATTATGCATTCGTTATTAAACTGCCGTCTATGCTCGAGAATTTCACAGCAAACGCAGAAGGAATGTCGGATAAAATAAAATATCTGGCACTTCCTTTTTATCTCATGGGAAAAGGTTCGGCGGGAGATATTCCGAGTTTTCTTATATATACGCTGATTGCCGTTGTATCATTTGGAATTGTTTACTATGTGTTAAGCCGCAGCTTTATAAAACTGACAACGTCATCTGCTCCTTCCGTTAAAGTTGATTATATCGGCGGCAAAGTTCAGTCCGGAACAATAAATGGCGCGCTTATAAAGCGCGAGTTCATGAAATTTAAAAGTTCTGCAGCGTATATGCTGAACAGCGCACTCGGCTCTTTCTTTATGGTTGCCGGAGCCGTTGCAATACTGATAAAAAGCTCGGACATAAAAACTTATCTTTCAATGATTGCCGGAGAGTCGATATTTAAGCCTGAATATGTTGTATTAATAGCGGCAGCTTCCACTTGTTTACTGGTATCATACAATGTAATAACGGCATCTTCAGTTTCTCTTGAGGGCAAAAGTATCTGGATCATTCAATCACTTCCGGTAAATCCGGTTGATGCTTTGAATGCAAAGCTGATTCTGCACATTGCGATAACCGGCATCCCCGCGGTCATCCTATATGTTTGCTCGGTAATAGCTTTATCTGTTGACATAAGAATTCTGCTGGGGTTACCCGTGGTATTTTTCTGGGTTGTTCTGAATGCGACATTCGGGCTGATTCTGAATCTAAAAAACCCGAATCTCGATTTTATAGATGAAACTGCAGCCATTAAAAACAACTGGTCTTTATTGATTCAGATGTTCGGCGGTATGGCAGTGCCGATCGGCTTCGGAATACTATATATACCGGTGTCAAAAATTATGTCTCCAGAGTTATATATTATCGCCGTTTCGCTGCTTGTTCTTGCCGTCGTTATGCTGCTGTTGAAATGGCTTTATACGCGTGGAGCCCAGATATTCTCTTATTTGGGCTAAAAAAGATACCCCGGCTGATGCGATAATGTATCAGTCGGGTTTTTATCTTATCTGATTTTTTTAACAAAGCTTTCGATCCCGTCAAGCGCTTTTGTAATATGCTCAACGCTGTAAGCGTAAGATATTCTTGCAAAACCTTCTCCGCAGTCTCCGAAAGCGGTTCCGGGGACTATCGCTACACGCCCTTCATACATAAGTTTTTCGCAGAATTCTTCACTCGAAAGCCCGAAGCCGCCTATATTCGGCCAAACATAAAACGCGCCTTTCGGCTCAAAGCAGGGAATACCTATCGATCTAAGTCCGGCGACAATATATCTGCGGCGTCGGTTGTATTCTTCAGCCATGTATTCAATGTCGGAATCGCCGTTTCTAAGTGCTTCTATTGCGGCAAACTGACTGGTCGTCGGAGCACACATTATGGCAAACTGATGTATCTTGTAAATAACCTCGGTAATTTCTTTCGGTGCTACTACATAACCGAGTCTCCAGCCGGTCATGGCGTATGCTTTTGAAAATCCGGAGGCAATAATCGTCCGCTCGCGCATCCCCGGGATTGAGGCTATCGAAACATGCTTCTGACCGAATGTAAGCTCGGCATATATTTCATCCGAAAGCACCATGATATCGGTGTCTCGGAGCACTTCGGCTATTTTCCGAAGATCCTCATAATCCATAATAGCCCCGGTAGGATTGTTCGGATAAGCAAGTATCAGAAGCTTTGTTTTCGGTGTAATTGCAGCTTTGAGTTCTTCGGGAGTAAGCTTAAAGTTGTTTTCCTCTTTTGTCGGGATCAGTACCGGAATTCCGCCCGCAAGGCTGACTATCGGCGGATAACATACGAAAGCCGGCATTGCGATTATAACTTCATCGCCGGGATTTACGATCGCACGAACTGCAAGATCGATAGCTTCAGATCCGCCCACGGTAACGATAATTTCGTTTTTCGGATCATATGAAAGACCGAAACGCCGATCGAGATAAAGTGATATCTCATTTCTGAGCTCTGTCAGTCCGGCATTTGATGTGTAGTAGGTTTTTCCTTCTTCAAGCGACTCGATTCCGGCCTCTCTGATATGCCACGGGGTAACAAAGTCAGGCTGACCGACTGTCAAGGCGACAACATCCGACATATCTCCGGCTGACAAAAGATCGAAGAATTTTCTTATTCCGGAAGGTTTAATCTCTAAGGCGGCTTTGGATAGAATATTTGAGTAATCCATCTTATTCAAGGCTTCCTCTGATATCTTTTTCCGGCACACCGAAAACAACGCCTTTGTCCTTGTATTTGCGCAGAACGAAATGAGTGGATGTTGATGTGATCGAATCCATCGGAGACAGCTTTTCCGCAACGAAAAACGCAACTTCCTTCATAGTTCTGCCTTCAATAAAGACAAGTATATCGAAACTTCCGCTCATCAGATAAACCGACTGAACCTCGGGATATCTGGTTATTTTTTCCGCTATCGATCCGAAACCTTTGTCTCTCTGAGGGGTGACTTTAAGCTCGATCATCGCCGAGACATATTCACGTTCGATTTTGTCCCAGTCTATCATAGCTTTATATCCGAGTATGACACCTTCTTTTTCATACTCATATATAAGTTTTTTTATGTCTCCGACTTCCTTGTCGAGCATAATGGCTATCTGTTCGGGAGTAAGACGGGCGTCATTTTCAAGCAGATTTAAAAGTGTATTCATGTGATTTCCTTTTATTTTACTTAAACCAAAAGCGGAACCATCACCGGCCTGCCGCCGATATAAATGGTTATTTCTTTGAAACCGATCTCTTGCAGCATTGAAAGCGTTTCCTTAATTCCGACTCCTACCTGCGATACCGCATGCGCATCGGAGCCGACGGTTATAAGCCTTCCTCCGAGATTATAATAAAACTCAACCAAACATCTGTCCGGCATAGTGCGCTTATCCGGATCCGGTGATATCGGCGCTTTATGCCAGCCCGAAGTGTTGACTTCGAGAGCTATATCCCGCTCAATAATTCTTCTGAAAATCTTCTCGATTTTTGGTAAAAAAGATTCGTATGAAAAATCGTGACCGCCGCGGCGAATATATCTCATCGGGTAATTAATATGTGCAAGGGAAGATATATACTCGAAATCGAGCATATCATATATCTCGTCGAGGCTGCGCGCAAAGAATTTCATGCATATGTCTGTATCTATGACCGAAAAATCCATAAATGAGAAATCGGGAGATTTCTTTAAATTGTGAAGCGAACCCAAAACAAAGTCAAAACCGTATTTTTCAATCAGTCCGCGAGCCTGATCGGAGTAAAGATGCCCTTCTCCCAATTCGATTCCATAAATCAGAGTCAGTTTGCCGTCATATTTCTCTTTGGAGACTGATATCGCTTTGTAAATATTCTCGGCGTCATAGGGAGTGTATAATCCTTCGATGACGTTATCATAATCGCAATGGTCGGTTATTGCAAGTGCGCTCAATCCGCGCTCCACTGCGCTTGCGCACATTGCATCTACGGAGTGTTTGGCATCAAAAGAAAAATTTGTGTGAGAATGGCAATCTGCAAAACAATTAAGCTTCATAATACATCTTCCTTCATTTGGCTCGCTATTTAGTATATCAGAAAAATGTCAAGTTTCAAACTGTTTTATTGTTAATTTTATTGTTGATATTTCACGCTTAATGTGGTATAATTAAAAAAATCAACTCTTTGCATAGGTGATATTATGCAAAATAAAATATATTGTTCAACCGGCTGCCTGATATCAAGAAAAAACAACCGCAACTGGCGTCTTTTGAAGGATTGGCACACAAAAATCTCTGCCGACGCTTTTGAATTCATGATGCTCGATTCATATTACGGTCAGGAAAAGGAAATTGTAAATGAGCTGCTTTCCTGCGGAATGAGCTTTCCGGTTTTTCATCTGAATAAGGAAATAGGCACGCTTATAAGCGACGGTTATTACGAAGACGCACTTTATATGCTCTCAAAAGATCTGGCTTTTGCTTCAAGCCTCGGTTCTGAGCGAGCAGTCCTTCATCTTTGGGGAGGAGTTACTTCGGACAGCAGATTCGAACGTAATCTTGAAGCCTGTTCTGCAGTTCTTGAGGCTGCGCATGATTCGGGAATAGAAATTCTGATAGAAAATGTCCCTTGCTCCGCCTCCGATCCGTTAACCCGATGGGCGATGATCAGCGAGAAGTTTCCAAATCAGAAATTCATCTTTGACACCCGTTTCGGCGGTCTTCATGACCAGCTTTCAAAGTTTGCATCTTCCGAAATGGTAGATAACGGTTCGGTATTACACCTGCATATTTCCGATTACACAGGTCCCGTGATGAGTTTTGCGGCATTAAGACCTATTTTGCATCCGCATGAGGGAATAATAGATTTTGAATCCTTCTTTTCTTCAATAAAAATGAGATATCACGGTACTCTTACCCTTGAAGCGCCGGTTGTACGCGAAGACGGCTCATCCGATCTCGACAAGCTCAATAACACACTTGACTTCATAAAAATGAGTTTAAACCAAAGAAAGTGAGATTAACAGATATGAAAAACAAACCGAAAAGATTCATGGGCAAAAACTTCCTGCTCGACAGCTATATGG
>JAAZGC010000020.1 GCA_012511425.1 Clostridiales bacterium
ACCGGCGGGCAGGGGAAGCCTTCAAAGCTGCGGAATTCGGCGCCTTCGCCCTTTTCTTTATTCTGAGAGCTTTCATCGAGCAGGCCGTTAATGCTGTACTTTCCGCCGAAATTGACAATGTGAATGTCGTTGTCGGGAAGGTGTATCTCTTCGCCCGGAATTATCTCAAGCGCACAGTCTACGTCGCGATAGAAATCGATCGCTTCAAGAGAGGAATAATACCTGCGGTGGTCGGTTATCGGAATATAGTCGTAGCCGAAAGCGCGGTAATTGGCGCAGACAATCGCCGGATGCTCCGAGCCGTCCGAGTAGAAGGAGTGAATATGCTGGTCGCCGGTCAGCGGATAGCGTCCGATAAGGTCGCCCTCAACGGCGTAAACGGAAAGCTGCACCACCCGTTTGCCGTCCTTCACGATGCGGATGAAATATTCGCTTTCGAGCGGGAAATCATATTCAAAGGAAAATTCGTTGTTTTCGTCGGGAGAAGCGGTGATATCAAAGCGGCCCTTGCGTTCCGGATAATCTCCCGGGCTGGCTTCGCTCAGCGGGCGGATCTGGATTGTGTATTCGCCCGGCTCAAACGGGCGGACCCACCGATGCGCGATATGGATTTTTGATTTGCGGCCGCAGGGTATGATTTTCGGCCAGATGTCGTAGCGGTAAAGTTCGGGTCTGATAGTCATGTTAGAACTCCTTTATATAAAAAATATCGGTTTCGATTAAAGCGGCAAACAGGATATATGATCAGAATGAAATATATTTGTCGCGCGCGGCGATAAAGTCCTTTTTGAGGACGGCTATCCTGTCGGCGAGTTCTTTTTTGCGTTCGGGGCAGCGGGAGAGTGCGTATTCCGCCATCAGACGGCCTTCTTCTGCGGCGTTGCCGGAGATGCAGGGCAGTGCAAAGTAGTGGCGGAGGATGAACCAGGCGTATTTGACAAGGCGCAGCGAGCCGTGCAGCCGCTCTTCCGGCATGGTTGCGTCAACGGCGACGGTAAATCCGCCTCTTATCGAGTCAAGTATAGCTTCGCGCTTGTTTTCGGGCGAGAAGGTGATCGTTCTTGAAACGCGCGCTATCGGGCTGGTCGGATAAGAGCTGTGAGAGTCGGTCGAACCGACGACCGGGAAATTAATTCCTTTCGCGCGAACATCGTTCCGGCCTGCCGTCTGGAATCCGTTCATCTCGTAAACCGTTTCTCCGCCGAGCAGCTCGTATGCATCGAACGGGTGCTGTGTCAGCATATATTCGGTTATATTTTCCGGCACCTGATACATATCGGATATCCAGTAGGGATGGCAGAAAATGCCGATGCCTTCGGCCTGCCGGATTTTGTTGAATATCCAGACACAGGCGGCGTAAGTGAATTTCTCGATGCCGTCGGGTATGTTCAGTGTCGGTATAAGCGCGTTTACTTCCGCTCTGTATTCGTCGGCCGACATAACCGGCGGGCAGGGGAAGCCTTCAAAGCTGCGGAATTCGGCCGATTCGCCTTTTTCTCTCGTCTGCGGTCTGTCTCGGAGCAGACCGTTTATGCTGAATTTGCCGCCGAAATTGACGGTGTGAATGTCGTTATCGGGAAGATGGACTTCTTCTCCCGGGATTATCTCAAGCCAGCAGTCGACGTCGCGGTAAAAATCAATCGCTTCAAGCGAGGGATAATATCTTTCGTGGTCGGTTATCGCCATATAGTCGTAGCCGATTGCGCGGTAGTTTGCGCAGACGATGGCAGGGTGTTCCGAACCGTCGGAGCAGAAGGAGTGCATATGCTGGTCGCCGGTCAGCGGATAACGTCCGATAAGGTCGCCCTCAACCGCGTAGACGGATAGCTGAACCACCCTTTTTCCGTCCTTTACGATGCGGATAAAATATTCGCTTTCGAGCGGGAAGTCGTATTCAAAGGAAAAGTCGTTGTTTTCGTCGGGAGAAACGGTGACATCGAAGCGCCCCTTGCGGTCGGGATAAGTTCCCGGACTGCCTTCGCTGAGCGGGCGGATTTGAATCGTGTAATCGCCCGGCGCAAAGGGGCGGATCCCCCGATGGGCGATATGGATTTTTGAAAGCCTGCCGCAGGTGATAATCTTCGGCCAGATGTCGTAGTTATATAACTCGGGTCTGATAGTCATGATAAATTCCTTTATATAAAATATCTGTTTCAATCAATTATGACAGCAACAAAAGGGAGAAAAAAGCCATGCTGACGGTTTTCTTCTCCCTTCGTTATATTTATTTTGTTAAAATAGATTCGTCCCACATATCCGGCGCGTCATAACCCATAAGGTTCAGCGCGGTAGCGGCGAGGTTGGAAAGCCCGAAGCTGCCTTCTTTAATCTTATAGCTGTCCCTGCCCGTGTTGTCGTAGATTATGCAGGGAACGGGATTCAGAGTGTGGCTGGTCTTTGCGCTGATTGAACCGTCCTTGTTTTTCTTCGGCGCGCCGGTCTTTTTGTCAATTTCAAACATTTCGTCGCTGTTGCCGTGGTCGGCGGTGATGATGGCAACGCCGCCGAGCGCGTCAATTACAGGCAAAAGACGGGC
>JAAZGC010000209.1 GCA_012511425.1 Clostridiales bacterium
CCCTGTGGCTCTATCTCGGTGGGGTTGTTGAAGATAGGGCATGCCTCCCAGCCTTCGTTCTCGATGACGCGGGTCAGGTCGTAGCAGGCGGTGGCGAGGAAGGAGTCCTCAAGCCAGCTGATACCGTAGGCGCCGTAGTCGCCGAAATTGGTGCCCTCTTCGACACCGCGAAGCGAGCCGCGGCAGATGCGCTTACCTATGAGAACCACAGTTTTGCCCTCCGGGAAAATGGCGAAGGGGTTATGCTGAGCGTCGACGCCGTCCCAACGCTCCTTGGAGCCGAAACCGACCAGCTCAATGTCGTTTTTCGCGGCGTAGTCAAGAATTTTCTGTTTTAGATTCATGATATTACTTCATTTCGGTAACAGTCAGCGGGTTTTGGTTTGACGTTGTCTGCCTGTATAGCAGGCAAAGAGCTTGCGGTAAATATATGTCTGCCGCTCTCATGTCCCGATTATACCATATCCCGCCGCTGATGTAAAGTGAGTTTTTAAAAATAATACCAAAAATGCCCATATAATACCAAAATGCCGTTTTTCACGGGGCACGGCAATAACAGAAAAAATCACGGGGATATATTTATATGACTGCTGCATTTCGACCCATTTATTAAAGAAAGGCTTTAATGTCGGGATATTGCTGTTCATGTCGGAGCTGTTCAGAGTCAAGTATTCCGTCATCAGAAATTTGATGAATTCCCATGCCCCTTCTCTGACGGCGCTTTCGGAGGAAATCGCATAATAGTTATAAGGCGCAACAACCGATTTCCCTCCGTCCGGTGACGGATAGCCGACAAAGTTAAGCAACTCGTCGATGCCGAATCTGTACTTTACCGCAAAATAGTCGGGGATATTGCACAATGTCGCGGAATACAGCAGGCAGGTATCGTTTCTGTATATCCCGGTCTTGCCGAAATCCTCGGCAAGGTCGTTTCCCTCCGGAATATCATTGATATACTTCAACAGGCTGATGAAGTCTTCGTTGCCGAAGTCGCATTTGTTGTTGTCGAAATCGATATATGCGCCGGCTGAATACATCAAAAGCATATTTGTGAAATACTCGCGGTTTTTTGCGGCGGTCAGCCGCTGATTTTCCGAAAGGCTTGAGTTTAATTCAATTAAAGCTCTGCCGTCCCAGATTTCATCGGTCTTTATCGGTATATTGCTTTCCTTTCCGACAAGCGTTTTTATGCGGAAATACGGCGCTGCGGCATATAAATGGCCGTTATATTCAAGCGAATTCAAAACGCACGGAAATATGTCGTTTTTTGAGATGTCTTCATCCTCTTTCATGAGTTCATATAAATCAAGAAATATCTCTTTCTCCGCATATTTTTCGTAATTCGAGTTGAATACCACAATGTCCCCGATATCGCCTTTTAAGATTGATTTGTCAAATTCCGAGAGCTGCGACGCGTATGAAGGTCTTTATATATTTTCAGCAGGTTTTCCTGATAACTGCCGAAGATTTCCCCCGATTGTTCTTTGTTCTTCTCGGCATTTTCACACACGAAAGCTATGTTATCGTAAAATTCGGCGGCGGAATTGACCGTATATTTTATGCCGACCCTTGCCTGAGGATGATAATCCCCGAAAATCTCACCCGATTGCCGGGCGGCGCCGTATTTGCCGACAAAGAACATTGTCATGATATTTAAGCATAATAATACCATGACAAAAATGACCTTCCTGACATCGAGGAAAAAACGATATAGAGGAAAGCATGAATACATACGGTCTTTCATCGGATATATAAGAATTCTATGGTAAGACGGGTCAGTTATGTAATCATCAAAACCCTGTGAATATATTTCCTCAAGGGAATATTCGGTTATGGTCGATTCTGTCGTATCGATATCCGAATCATTTGTGTTCTCTTGATTATTTTCTTGTTTATTACAGCCCGCGGGCTTGTGTGATAAAAAGCAATACAAGAAATACAATGAAAATAGAATCCCTTTTCTTTTTCATGTTTCTTCCTTTCATTTTTTTGCGCCGAGCATAAATCAGATATTAAAGGCAGTGACAAAGAGAGTTTTTAGATAAAATACTCCCTAAAGTAATATATCATGTATACATCTGATATTCAATCATTTTTAAAAAACCTGAACTTTGATTTTCATAGTTCTTGATTTTTGATTCCGAGCTGTCGGCAAAGTTTTTCACATAGATTACATTAGGCTTTCCCAGTCCCTGCCGACGCCGTTCGATTAGACCGCATTTGCCGTCAAGCTCACTCAGCAGTTTTGCCGCTTTCTGAACTGCGCAGCCAAGGGAAGACTGTATTTCTTCCAGAGTGAAGATTATATACACCCTTCCGTCTTCGTCCAGCCAGCCGTTCTTCGCCGACAGGCTCATCCTATCAAGGAGGATGCCATAGAGTACTTTCGCGTCAACCGAAAGCGCGGCAAATCTTTCATCTGTAAACAGAGCTTTAGGGATACGATAGAATGTAAACATATCCGACTGAGTTCCGTAGAAATAGTCATACATGGCATCTCTCTCCTTTCATCATTTGGTTATTTCACGCAGTCGGGAATAAAAAAAGCGCGCCTGATAACCCAAGCGTCACTTTGGGTAACAGACGCGGCATGTATTTTTTTTCGAATATGTTTTACCTATAACCGCAACACAACAGTAATTCTTTGAGCAAGCAAATTCCTTACCTGCGATTACCTGCAACTACTCGGACAGGCGGGTGTATTCTTCGCGATTCTCTGTTTTAATTTTCTGCACTTTTAACGAAAAAACACCGTGAAACACGGATGGCTGTTAACGGGAAGCAGTCAGCGCCGAACCTCATTTTTGATGATATTTAATAATTTCGGAAGTGATTAACAATCATCCGATTGTATTCTTAATCGGCAACGAAATTTTGCCTTTTTTGCTCTCGGTTAAACTGAATCGGAAAAATAAAAACCCTCGAAATCACAGTAATTTCAAGGGTTTTTGTTGGCTCCCCCTGCTGGGCTTGAACCAGCGACATCGTGATTAACAGTCACGCGCTCTACCGACTGAGCTAAGGAGGAATAAATAAAGAGTTGGCGTCGACCTATCTTCCCGGGCCGTCTCCAGCCAAGTATTGTCGGCACAGCACAGCTTAACTTCCGTGTTCGGAATGGGAAC
>JAAZGC010000210.1 GCA_012511425.1 Clostridiales bacterium
CTGCGCAGAACATTAAAACGCTGTTGAGTTAATTATAAAGATATATACTCTATGTTCGGTTTCAGTTTCCGGCCATTTCCTTCTTCTTTTTATCGGCGAGTTCCTGAATTTTCTTTGCCTCATCGGGAGAGCCGATATGAAGGGTGTTGTAAGCCTCGTCGGATGATTCGAAGGGCTTGCCGTGTCCGGACCAGTTAAGGTTGGTATAAATAGGCGCACGCTTGCCGGTTTCCGCTTCGCGGCGAGCAATGTGAGCTTCCATTTTAGCGGTGAGTTTCTTAACGATATCGGGACGTTCAAGCGCTAAGTTGTGATATTCGGTCGGGTCGTTCTTGAGGTTGTAGAGTTCGACTTCCGGCTTGTAGTGGAAGTCCGGCTCGAGAGCGCGGATAAGCTTCCATTCGGGAGTACGCCAGCCATGCTTGCGCATCCAGGTGGCTTCGGTGAAGTAGAATTCGTCTTCCTCGGGAGCATTTCCGCAGACCACATCGAACATATTCCGTCCGTCAAAATCTATGCCGGCGTTGATTCCGAGCAATGCAAGAAGAGTGGGAACTATGTCTTTTGACATGGTAATCTGGTCGAAGCGCTGAGTTTCTTTAGGCAGACACGGAGACTTTATCGCAAACGGAACGGCAAGAACGTTGTCGTAGGTGCTGTGATGGTCGAAGTAGCAGTCATGATCGTAAAGAGTCTCACCATGGTCGGATGTCATGACGACGATGGTTTCATCCGCTATGCCGAGTTCTTCAAGCTTGTTGAAAAGCTGCTGGATGCAGGCGTCCATATAGGCGATGGCGCCGTCATACTGTGCGCAGATGTATTCCTGGTCGGTGCAGGCCGGCGGGAACCAGGAATAGAAATAGTCACAGAAAGGTTTGAATGCATATACCGGATCAAGCGAATGGTTATCCGGATCGAATTCGTTTCCGGAATAAAAGAGTCTTTCATAGGGTTCTGGCGGCAGATACGGAGAATGAGGATCCATATGACGAAGGAAGAGCATGAACGGCTTATCTTCCTTTGCGAGTCTTTCGAGCTCAGGGAGAGCCGTTTCGTTCATTGACTCGGCCTTGCGCGAGCGTCCTTCTGCAAAGCTTCCCCAAGTCTGCTTCATGCCGAGATGTGTGTCAAAACCCTTGAAACCGCCGTAGTTTACGCAGGTCGTGTTGTATCCGTTGTTGCCCAGAATCTGCGGAAGAGTTATAAGCCCTTTGCTCATGCCGCCCTGGTGGCGGAGAGCAACGATCTGGGTCGTAAAGCAGTCCATACCGGTAAGCATCGAGGCGTAGCCGGGAGTTGTCGGAATGGAAGGGCTGAACATATTGTTGAAGATAACGCTGTTTTCCGAGAAAAACTTATCCATATAAGGAGTGGTAAGTTTATCATAGCCGTATAGGGAAGTGCGGTCACGGCGCAGACTGTCTATACCTAAAAAGAGAATATTCGGTTTCTTTGCCATATTCGGTTTCCTCCAATTTTCTGCAATTATGATTTAAATCTTATCGAGGTATTTTACTTCGACTTCATGGCCGCATTCGCTGGAGCGGATGATGCCGTCGATAATCGCCTGGTTGCGGATAATTTGCGAAGTAGGAATCGGAGCTTTGCCGCCGGTAAGAACAGCGTCAACAAAGGCGCGTACTTTGCTCTGGAAGAGATTGCCTTTCTCCTGTGTTTCGATCGGAACGGGGGTGTGGGTGAGTTTACCGTAAAGATCGTGGAAGAGCGTGATGTCGCCGACAGTTCCGTCCCATGCGCCGCTCCAGGCAGCGATATTCGGCTGCTTTACCTTAAGACCGGCATCCTTTCCGAGGAAGATGAAGTCGCCGCTGGTGTCCATATGCATTGCCCAGCTCATTCTGAAGTCAAGCGTGATACCGCCCTCGAGACGAACGAAAGCAGCGCTGAAATCGTCAACTTCAAAATTTTTGTAGTCGGCGAAATATTTCGGGTTCTTGCCGAAGTGGTCGTATTTGACCGCGGAAACGGTAAGCGGCTTCGGATATCCGATCGAGTTGAGTGCGAAGTCGAGCGCATAACATCCTATATCTGCGAGAGCGCCGACGCCGGCCTTTTCTTTATTGATAAAAGTTCCGCCGGGAATACCGCGTCTGCGGCCGCCGCCGGTCTGGACATAATAAACGTCGCCCAGGGCTTTCTCATTGACGATGAGATTGCGGACCATCTGATAGTTGGCGCCGTAACGGGGCTGGAAACCGATTGAAACGATCTTTCCGGAAGCTTTTTCGGCCGCCATGATTTCAAGTCCCTGTTCGATGGTTACCGACATCGGTTTCTCAAGAAGCACATGCATTCCCGCGTTCAGTGCCGCAACAGCGCAGACGGCGTGCTGAGAGTTGTAAGTGCAGACGGAAACTGCGTCGATATCGTCGCGCTCGCAGAGTTCTTCGGTGCTGTCATAAGCATCGGCATCGGTCCAGCCGAATTCGTCGAGGAATTTTCTTGCCTTTCCGGGGACGATATCCGCGCCGGCGACTACTTCGACATCGTCGAAATTCTTGTAGGAACCTGCATGTGCATGGGCGATTCCGCCGGTACCGATTATACCGATTCTGAGTTTGTCTTTTGCCATGATAGTTCTCCTTAAATATCGCAAGTTAAATCGCAACCGAATTTATATTTATCTTCCGCGTACAATTTTTGCCGTGTGACCGAAGGATTTCAGTATGGCATTCATGTAACCGTAGGATTCTGCCGCTATGATAGCTGCATCGGCAAGCTCCTGATCGGCACCGATGACTTCAAGGCAGACAGGACCTTTATAATTGTTTTCGACAACTGCTTTTAAATATCCCCAGAGGTCGATATCACCGCGGCCGCAGGCCTGATTCTGAGGCGTTCCCGGCGAAGGTCCGGGACCTTTGCAGTCTCTGATATGAATATGCTTCATTGCTTTAATGACGGCAGGAAGCGCTTCCGCGGGATTTTCTCCGGCGCGGAAGATATGAGACGGGTCCATGTCAACGCCGAAATTGGGATGGTTAACGCCTTCTATCATTTTCAGTGTTGTCGGGGTATTGTAAACGGAGCTGCCGACGTGAGCTTTGCAGCAAAGGGTCACTCCGAATTCGGCTGCGTCTTCTGCCCGTGCGCAGAGAGTTTCGATTGTCTGCTTGAGGGTCTCTTCATCATCTGCCTTTCCACCAGGGCCGACGTTGACGACCGGGATTCCGATCTCGGCGCAGGCTTCAAACGCCTTAAGCAGGCGTTCGCGGTCGAGTGAGGCAATTTCGGTGGAAAGGAATGGGAGTTCGAGACCGTCCGAAATTGCTTTCAGGTTAAGCTTGTCGGTTTTCCAGGTTTCAAGGTTGAGATGTTCGCACATCCCCTGGATGCCGGAAATTTCGACTCCGTCATATCCGGCGGTCTTAATTGCTTTGGCTGCCGTCGCAAAGTCATATTTCTTAAACAGAACGCTGTTTACACCAAGTTTGATCATGCTGTTTTCTCCTTTTGGTTTAGATATCGCTTATAATTATACCACAAATGAAAAAATAGTAAAGAGGTTCGGCGAAAATTGCACGGAGTATTCTGATACTTTAAGCAGAGAATAGTTGTCTTTTTGTTGTTTTAACAATATCGTCATCGCGGAGGATGAAAAGAATATTATTACAGCTTAAGTATCATAACTGCTTAAATTATACCTCATAATTCCTCCGGCGTCAATACGCATTTTACATTTTGTCAGAATTAACCGATTATTTACCATTTGTGCCGCCTTGCTTCTTTACATTTGCTTAATAAAGTGCTATAATAGTATATGGCAAAATAATGAATGTAATAACCAGGAGGCTGTATACTAATGGCAAGAAAATTCATGACCATTGACGGCAACGAAGCTGCCGCTCATGTTTCATATCAGTTTACTGAAGTTGCCGGTATCTACCCGATAACTCCTTCATCTCCGATGGCGGATCACACCGATATCTGGTCGGCTCAGGGCCGTAAGAATATGTTCGGTCAGCCCGTCAAAGTCGTCGAGATGCAGAGTGAGGGCGGAGCTGCCGGTACCGTTCACGGCTCTCTCGCCGCGGGCGCACTGACAACGACTTATACCGCGTCACAGGGTCTGCTTCTCAAGATTCCGAATATGTATAAAATCGCCGGAGAGCTTCTGCCGGGCGTATTCCATGTTTCAGCACGTGCTCTCGCTTCCCACGCTCTCTCCATCTTCGGAGATCACGGCGACGTAATGGCCTGCCGCCAGACCGGCTTTGCCCTTCTTTGCTCCAACAGCGTTCAGGAAGTTATGGACCTCGGCGCGATTGCTCACCTCTCCGCGATAAAAAGCCGCGTACCTTTCCTGCATTTCTTCGACGGATTCCGCACTTCTCATGAGATTCAGAAGATCGAAGCATGGGATGAAAACGACGAGTTCCTCAAGAGCCTTGTCGATATGGACGCAGTAGACGCTTTCCGCAAGAATGCCCTCAATCCCGAAAAACCGGTTCTCCGCGGCACCGCCCAGAACCCGGATATCTTCTTCCAGGCTCGCGAGGCTTCCAACCTGTATTATGCAGCCGTCCCCGCGATAGTCGAAGATTATATGAATAAGATCAACGCCAGGATCGGCACCGATTATAAGCTCTTCAACTACTACGGCGCTCCGGACGCTGAAAAGATCATCATTGCAATGGGCTCCGTCTGTGAAACCGGCGAAGAGACCGTTGATTATCTGCTCTCAAAGGGCGAAAAGGTCGGTATGATAAAGGTTCGCCTCTATCGTCCGTTCAGCGTAAAACACCTGCTTGACGCTATTCCCCAGACCGTTAAGAAGATTGCGGTTCTTGACCGCACAAAAGAACCCGGTGCCCTGGGCGAACCGCTTTACCTCGATGTTGTTTCCGCAATCCGTGGCACCGCTTTTGAGGATGTTACCATTGTCGGCGGCCGTTACGGTCTCGGTTCCAAGGACACCACACCGGCAAATATTCTCTCCGTCTTCCGCAACCTTGATGCAGAGAAGCCGCTTAACAGCTTTACAATCAGCATAAAGGACGACGTTACCAACCTGTCTCTCACCGACACCGAAAATCCGGAAACCGTTCCTGCCGGAACTGTATCCTGCAAGTTCTGGGGCATCGGTTCTGACGGTACCGTCGGCGCCAATAAAGACTCGATCAAGATTATAGGCGACAATACCGATAAAAAGGCTCAGGCTTATTTCGCATACGACTCGAAGAAGTCCGGCGGTCTTACCGTATCGCATCTCCGCTTCGGTGACAAGCCGATCCATTCAACTTATTATGTAAACAAGGCTGACTTCGTCGCCTGCCATAACCAGGCTTATATCGGCAAGTATGATATGACTGCCGACATCAAAGAAGGCGGAACTTTCCTCCTCAACACCATCTGGACAAAAGATGAGCTTGAAGAGAAGCTTCCGGCTTCGGTCAAACGCGACCTTGCGAAGAAGAATGTCAACTTCTATATCGTCGACGGCGTTACCATCGCCCGCGAAATAGGACTCGGCAACCACTTCTCACTCGCCCTCCAGTCCTGCTTCTTCAAGCTCGCTAACATCATTCCCGCCGAAGACGCGGTTAAATACATGAAGGATGCCGCAACGGCGAAATTCAGCCGCAAAGGCGAAGATATCGTCCGCATGAACCATGAAGCCATCGACCGCGGCGCATCCTCCCTTGTAAAGATCGACATTCCGGCTTCTTGGGCAGACGCCAAAGACGATTGCTGCGGATGCGAAGATGATGTTAAGAAATCGGACAATCCGATGCTTAACTACTTCGTAACCAACATTCTCGAACCCGTCAACGCTCAGAAGGGCGACGATCTTCCCGTTTCCGCATTTAAGGATTACGCCGACGGCACTTTCCCGCAGGGTCTTGCCGCTTATGAAAAGCGCGGCATCGCCGTTGACGTTCCGAGCTGGGATCCCGAAACCTGTATACAGTGCAACTTCTGCGCATATGTATGTCCTCATGCCGTTATCCGTCCGGTTGCAATAAAAGACGGAGAGACAATTCCGGAAGGACAGCCGGCTCTCCCGATGACCGGTATGCCGGGATATAAGTTCACCATTATCGCCTCGGTTCTCGACTGCACCGGATGCGGCTCCTGCGCAGCTGTCTGCCCGGGCAAGAAGGGCGTTAAGGCTCTGACAATGAAACCGCTCGAAGAAGAGGAATACCGTCAGAAGTATTTCGACGAGCTGGCATATAAATACACCGACGATCCCGAAGTACTCGAAAAGTTCAAACCCACTACGGTTAAGGGCAGCCAGTTCAAACAGCCGCTGCTTGAATTCTCCGGCGCTTGCCCCGGCTGCGGCGAAACTCCGTATGCTCGTCTCATCACCCAGCTCTTCGGCGATCGTATGTATATCGCCAATGCAACCGGCTGTTCATCAATTTGGGGCGGCTCGGCTCCGTCAACTCCTTATACCGTCAATAAAGACGGCCACGGACCGTCATGGGCCAACTCCCTGTTCGAAGACAACGCAGAATACGGCTTCGGTATGGCTACCGCAGCACATCAGCGCCGTGCAAAACTGACTTCCATAATCGAGAAACTCGCGGAATCCGACTGGGATGTGATTTCAGTTCCCGCAAAGGCATGGCTCGAAGCAAAAGAGGACGGCGAAGCCTCAAAGAAAGCATCTGCCGATCTTGAAGCCGCTCTCATCAAAGCCGACGCCGAGTGCGGAAGCTGCGGCTGTGAGCTCGCCCCGCTTTATAAGCAGGCGCTTGCGATGAAGGATATGTTCGTCAAGAAGTCGTTCTGGATCCTCGGCGGTGACGGCTGGGCTTATGACATCGGTTTCGGCGGCCTCGACCATGTGCTCGCCGCCAACCAGAATGTAAACGTTCTCGTATTCGACACCGAAGTCTACTCCAACACCGGCGGACAGGCTTCCAAGGCAACTCCTACCGGTTCTACCGCTCAGTTTGCCGCAAACGGCAAGCCGACAAAGAAGAAAGACCTTGCCGCGATAGCAATGTCCTACGGCTATGTCTATGTCGCTCAGGTAGCTATGGGTGCCGATATGGCACAGTGCATCAAGGCGTTCAACGAAGCCGAAGCTTACGACGGACCGTCGATCATTATCGCTTACGCTCCTTGCATCAACCACGGAATCAAGGGCGGTCTCAAGGGCGCAATGGCACAGATGAAGAACGCAGTCAATGCCGGCTACTGGTTTAACTTCCGCTACAATCCGGAAGCCGAGAAGCCGTTCACGCTCGACTCCAAGGCTCCGACCGAGTCATACGGTGACTTCATCATGAAGGAAACCCGCTACAGCGCACTTACCAGGACCTTCCCGGATCGCGCTAAGACTCTCTTCGCAAGAGCGGAAGAAGAATCGAAAGCGAAGTTCGAGAAGCTTCAGCAGCTCAACGAGCTCAACTGAGGAATACTCGGCTGAATCAAATGAATAATTTCCGGGCGGAGGAGACTCCGCCCGGTTTTTTCTGAAAAATGATTATGCCCCCGAAACATTTGCATAGTTTCGGGGGCTCCTGTTTTTAATCTTGTTTTGCTTCTTCTTTCTTGCGTTCCTCAAGCTTTTTCCGATACTTGTCTTTTAACTCTTCAAGCAGCTTCTCAACTTCTTTGTGTGAAAAACTGTATTTTTCGCCGCAGAAATGGCATGAGGTTTCAATATCTCCGGGTTCATCGCGCAGCAGCAAAGTGAGTTCGGTAAGTCCGAGGGATTTGATGCCGGCGCTGAATTTTTCCCGGCTGCAGTCGCACTTATAGTAAGTGTCGATCCTGTCAAAAAGATTATATTCGATGCCGTCAAATAATGCCGCAACAATATCCTCCGGTGTTTTGCCCTTTTCAATCATGGATGAAACAGATGAGAGCGAAGAAGCATTCTTTTCTAACTTTAAGACGGCGGCTTCATCGGCTCCCGGGAGAAGCTGCAGAATGAATCCCCCGGCGGCGGTACAAACAGGCGCACCGGTCACATTATCATTCGTTATCCTGACACCTACCCCGCAGACAGACGGTGTCTGCTCGGATGTCAGAAGGTAATGTGTAATATCGTCTCCGATCTCTCCGTTGATTATGGGAGATATGCCGACATAAGGCTCCTTTACGCCTTCATCTCTAATAACGTTTAGATTTCCTTTGCCGATAAGTGTACCGACATCAAGCTTTCCGTTCGGCTTTCGCGGTACATCGGCTTTGGGATTCTGGATATACCCCTTAACGTCGCCGTTATAATCGCCGGTACAGATAATCGTACCTGCGGGACCGTCTCCGTTATATCTGATTGTAACAAGGTCATCTTTATTTTTAAGCATCACTCCGAAGATACTCGTAACGGCGAGTATTCTTCCGAGTGCAGCGGCAGCGGTATTTGACGGCTGATGGACGGAACAAACTTTATTTACGATTGCGGTATTGTCGGTGCAGAAGATGCGCGCTGATCCGTCTTTCGTTATCGCCCTTATAAGCGGGCTTTTAGTTTCATTAAAAATCATAGTTTACCCCGAGTATATTATTCGATGTTCAGTCTTCTTGAAAGCAGGCGTTCCGTTATCAGGAAAAAAGTAACTAGAAAGAAGATATTTACAAGGCCGGTCAACAGCAGTACAGAATTGACGAATTCAGCTCCGGAATTAAAAAAATCCGTGCTAAATCCATCTTTGTAATCAAGTATCCACGGGATCCGGTTGGAGGTCAACAAAAACAACAGGGTAGTGAAGACTTCCATAATCATATTGCATCCCACATATGCTCCGGCGGCAGCTATTGCTTTGTTGCGGTTGAACAGCTGACCTATCGCTATTGCCATGTAGAACATCATCAGGCTTGAAGCTGTGTTAAATATTATCGATAAAATTAACTGTATGATGAACAAAACCTGCTGTGTTGTTTTAATTGAAGAAATCATAGAAGATAAACCATTTAGAATCTCTCTCAATAAATCATGACCGGCACCCAATATAAATACGGAGATAATGCACACAATTCCGCTTATAATAATCCAGAACACCGATACTGTCAGTCTGACGATTATATGCTGCCAAACTTCAACCGGGAGTGTGTATGTAAGATAAGCCTGATTTCCGACCATATCACGATAAAACCTGATAATGCTGAAAACTCTGGTAAGCAGAACCAGAAAACATAACCCGATAAAAAGCAATGCCATTGATATATAAAGAGGCGGATTTAAAAACCTTGAATTTAGATTCATCTGTATTATGTCAAGTATCTTGGTAAACAAGGTCAGCGCCAGGATAATTGCATACATATACCAGTATTTGGAAGCGGTATTCTTAAATTCGTATTTGAATAATTTTCCCATCATGTTTTTTACCCCGTCAGAACCTGTATGTTTCTCGGAACAGCTGATCGACGCTCTTTCCCTGTGCGCGGATGTTGTCCGCTGCATCTGCGAACATGATCTGACCGTTTGAAACGAATATAACGTCATCAAGTATCCTTTCAACATCAGAAATCAGATGAGTCGAAAGCAGGATTGAACTTTCGGGAGAGTAGTTCTTGATTATCGTATCAAGAATATAATCTCTTGCCGCGGGATCAACGCCGCCGATCGGTTCGTCAAGCACATAAAGTTTTGCTTCCCGGCTCATGGTTAGTATAAGTCTGACTTTTTCCCGGTTTCCTTTTGAAAGGGTTCCTATTTTGGTCATCGGATCGATGCTGAGCCGTTTCAGCATCCCGTACATTCGCTCCTCGGAAAAATCTTCAAAGAAATCGCTGTAAAGGTTGATTGTATCTTCAACCCTCATTCCGCTGTCGAGTGCATCTTTATCGGAAAGATACGATATTACCTTTTTTGATTCAACTCCGGGAGGGTTGCCGCAGATAAGAACTTCCCCGGATGTCGGAGTCAGAAGTCCGTTTATCAACTTGATAAGCGTTGTTTTGCCGCTGCCGTTGGGTCCCAGAAGACCGACGATACGCCCCTTGGCAATAGTTATATTCCAGTTGTATAATACCGGCAGCGCACCGTATGACTTGCAGAGGTTGCGGCATTCAAGCAGCGGTATATCAGCCGAAGCCGCACTTGTATTCAAAAAGCTATCATTGTTTTGCATATGCGATTATTCTCCTTTGCTTCGGGTTTTCGAAAGATATTCAGCTACTTTGGAAACGATTTCGCCATCGTCAAGTCCGAGACTTCGCATTTTCTGCGTGAAGTCTTCGAGAATGCTCCTGGCATAATTCAGCTTGATCTCGTCGATCAAGCTGCGATCTTCGGTCACTGCGCGGCCGGAAGCTCGCCAGCGATTATCTTTAGGAACCAAAAGCCCCCTGCTTTCAAGCTCCGCCAGAGCGCGCTGCATTGTGTTAATGTTGACCTGTGCATCTGCAGCTAAGTCTCTTACACTCGGTACGGCATCTCCAGGATTTAATTCGCCGGAGATAAGTGCTACCTGCAGCTGTTCGACAAGCTGTATCCAGATCGGACGGTCATAATCAATATTCCACGTCAATCTTGTTTTCCTTTCTAAAATCGTTATCTGATGCCTATAGTATTAATGTTTTATTGTATTATATATATAATACTACATAACATAGAAAAAGTCAATTATCAATTCCGACAAAAATACCGACAGGTATTACCCGCCGGTTTGGTTAATATTATGATAAAGAGAATTTATATGCAAAATCAGTTAAATTCAATAAATCATAGGCTGATGCAGTTTTTTCATATGCCGGAATTCAGCTTTTTGATAAGGTTGCTTATAACTTTTTGAAGTACATCGGACAACTTCTTTTGTTCCTCTTCGGAAACTCCTTCGAATATTTCGTTATCTATCGACTTTATTGTTTTGCAGACATGTTCGTTATATTGCTTGCCCTTTTCGGTTATATAAACCAGGGTTTGACGAAGGTCGTCTTTATTGGGTTTTCTGATAACATATCCCTCACGCTCCATCTTTTGGAGAGTAACCGAAACGGTTGGCGCTTTGAGATGTGTCAGATTAGCCAAAGTCAGCTGTGTACATCCGTCGTTGAAATTTAAATGGAAAAGAAGGTTTCTGAAACTGTCCTGGATATTGAACTGAGTTTGATTTCTGATATAGTCGTCGCAAATCTTGTTGACATCTCTGATAAGCATCATCGGTGATATCCGGTCGCCGATGAGTGACGGATCTGGAAGATTGCCGTGGCCGGAGTCTGAAATTGCAACTGCTTTTTTTATCATTTTACACACCTTCTCGAATGGATGTTTCGAATAATATTAAGATAAAATTTTGCCAAAGAAACTATTAACATTATACCACAAAATCCTTAAAAAATCAAGAGAAACTTAATATTATTTAATAAATCATAGTTATGTCACCAGAATATTTTCATGCTGTCACCAACCGCGATTATCATGGTGTATATTGTCGGGTTTTTTCCTATAATCACCGAAAAATCATTTGGCGGAACGGCCGATAATTATGCCAATCAGCCAGCAGACTCCGAATGCGGCGGCATTGACGGCTACTATAGTCGCACCGACCGGTGTGCCGGCGAGAACAGATATAATCATCCCGGAACAGGAGCAGACAGCGGCAATCACGGCAGAGAATATCGTAACCGATTTGAAGCTTTTGAAAATGCGCATTGAAGAAAGAGCGGGAAAGACAATAAGAGCCGAAATAAGCAGAGAACCCACAAGCTTCATCGCAATCACAATTATTACCGCCGTCACGACGGCAATAAGCAGATTGTAATTTTTAGCTATGGTTCCGGAAGCGCTTGCAAACTCTTCGTCAAAGGTAACCGCGAATATCCTGTTGTAAAAAAAAATAAAAATAAGGATAACAGCGGCCGATAATATTATTGAAAAGATAACTTCGCTTTTCGACAAAGTCAGCATTGAGGTTGATCCGAAAAGGGTACTGCAAACATCTCCGGAAAGGTTTGATGATGTTGAAAAAATGTTCATCAGCAGATAGCCCAAAGCAAGCGAACCGACCGATATCATTGCAATGGCGGCGTCCCCTTTGATTTTTGCATTCTGTCCGGTTTTAAGCAGCAGCACCGCGCATAAAACGGTAATCGGCATTACCACAATCATCCGGTTCGATAAATTAAATACGGAAGCAACGGCTATAGCTCCGAAAGCGACATGAGAAAGTCCGTCACCTATAAAAGAAAAACGCTTTAAAACGAGTGTCACCCCGAGCAGCGAGGAGCAGAGAGAGATCATAACACCGGTTATCAGCGCGTATCTTACAAACGGAAATTCAAGATAGCTGAACAGATTTTCAAACATTATCAGGACACGCCTTTCTGCTGCGACAAAAAGAAGCATCCGATGTCGCTTGAAAGATATTCTTCGGTTGAACCGTAGAAAACGGTTCTTCCGATATGAAGAATATGACTTGCATACTTTGCGGCGGCAGCAATGTCGTGAGAGATCATGATTATCGTGATCCCTTCGTTATTCAGTTCGGCTATAAGCTTATACATTTCCGACGCCGCCTTGACATCAAGACCGGCGACCGGTTCGTCAAGCAATATCAGCTTTCTGGTTGCGCAAAGCGCTCTTGCGAGCAGAACTCTCTGCTGCTGTCCTCCCGAAAGCTCACGGTAGCTGCGGCTTGCGAGGCTCGTTATCCCCATACGCTCCATGTTATTCAGAGCAATATTTTTATCATCTTTATTATAAAACGGACGAAGACCGCAGCGCCCCTGACATCCGGAAAGCACAATCTCCCATACGGAAGCGGGAAAGTCTTTCTGAACGGCGGTATGCTGCGGCAGATATCCGATTTCATTCTTTTTCAGTCCGCTGCCGATTAAAATTTCTCCGCTTATCGGTTCTTTAAGATGCAGCAGAGTTTTCATCAGTGTGGTTTTTCCCGAACCGTTTTCTCCGACAATACAGAGATAATCTCCGGAAGAAACGGAGAAATTGAGGTTCTCAACGATCTTGCGCGAATCATATCCGAACGTCAGATCGCTGACCGTAATTAATGCCATACAGATACTCCTAATTCAACGCCGCCTTCAGCATTTCAAGGTTGTCTTCCATAATCGAAAGATATTCGGCGCCGTTTTCTATGTCTTTCGCTGTTATTGATTGTAATGAATCAAGGGTCAGTATCTTCTGATCCTTTGACTTGGTATTTTCAATTACGCTCAACGCAAGTTTACAATCAGAACCGTCTGTGGTTATCACCGCCCCCAAAGAAAGCTCATCGATTTTGCCTGAAAGAAAGATTACCGTTTCAAAAGTTGCTTCGGTTTCGGCGGAACAGCCGGCAAATGCAGCATAATATTCAAGACCGTAATCTTCGAAAAGATATCGGAAAGGGAATCGGTCGGCGAAGATCAATGTCTTTGTGCCGCTTTGAGAAACCGCTTTAACGTATTTTTCGTCAAGACCGCGAAGTTCGCTTGCGTAAGCTTCGGTGTTGGCCTTATAGATTTCCGCATTTTCCGGATCGATATCCACAAGCGCGGAAGAAATAGCTTCGACGAAGACCTCGGCATTCCTCAGCGAAAGCCATATATGCTCGTCATATTCGGCATTCTCGTCATGTTCATCTTCATGGTGATGCTCATGCATCCCCTCTGTTATTTCTTCTTCATTGGCAGAATCGCCGAGGATGTCAAGAAGATTCAAGACCCTTATATTTTTGTTTGTCGCTTGCTTTAAAGCATCATTTACCCAGCTTTCCGATACACCGCCGATATAGATAAAAAGGTCGCAGACGGATATCTTCATGATATCTTCCGCGCTTGGCTGAAAACTGTGCAGGTCAACTCCGCTGTCAAGCAGCATTGATACTTCGGCACCGGCTTTGTTTTCGCCGAGGATGTTCCTGACCCAGTCATATACAGGGAAAACAGTCGTAACAATATTCAGTCTGCTTACGGATGAAATTCCCGAACCGCAGCAGGAAAGACAAAGAATCAGCATAAGCGCTGTCAAAAAAAGTGAAGTGTATTTAATCAAAATTAATCTCCGCCGGAAATGAACTTATATTGATTGAATCGTAATTTAGACGTCTATATAAAAATGCGCATATTAATCTGAGAACTGTTATCAATTATAGCACCGTGAAGCTTAATTGTCAAGCAATTTGATAACAATTTTCAAATGTCAGCTAAAATATTAAAA
>JAAZGC010000211.1 GCA_012511425.1 Clostridiales bacterium
GGTCCGCGGTGTATTATCCTGTCCGTCATCTTTTTGAGGGTCTCTTTTCTGTCTTCCAGCCGTCCGGAAAAACCGACAAATCCGCACATATTATATATTCCCGGCGCCTGCCGGTCTCCTGTTGTTGATAATTATAAACGAATGTAAAAAATGTCTTTATATTATACCAGATGCCGCGTTATATTTCAATGTTTCAATGTAAATATTTCAAGGAACTCAAACGGCTTTGGTTTCTCCGGCGTTCAGCTGCTCTGCGGTAAGACCGTATTTTTCGAGTATGTCTTTGGCATAAGAGCCGCTGAAAGCCTTTTTGCGGATTACCTTGAAAGTCCGGCGGTTGCTGTCCCTTTCGTCGACTTCAACGGAAAGCGCCGGCAGAATTTCTTCTCCGAATGAATGTACATGAGTTACCCATACCCCGAAAACCTCTCGGCGTTTCAGTTCCTCGGCGGTTTCTCTTATCAGCCGCTCCGACTTGCGCTCGTCGGTACCGGAGAAAGTCTCATTCAAAAGCACAAGGGTATCGCCGTCGGCGATTTCCATGATGTTGTCAATCCTGTGAATTTCGTCGGCGAGCCGCCCGCCTTCTTCAAATCTCTCGTCGTAAGGGAAATGAGTGACGACGTTTTTAAAAGGCCAGATTTCCGCCGATTTTGCCGGAACCGGGCAGCCGGCAAGAAAGAGAATCGCGATTATACCGACCGACCTTAGGTAAGTCGTCTTTCCGCCCCCGTTGGCACCGGTAAGGAAGAACAGGTGCTCCTTTTCGTCAAAATCAAGTTCGTTCGGAACTATCTCGCCGGTTTTTAAAGTCAAAGCCCCGTCGATTGCATCGGATGCGTAAATTTTCCTCGTTCCGGCTATTTTCGGAGTGCAGCAGGGGAGGTTTCGGGCTCTCAGCCTGCCGCAGAATTCCCGTATCTCCTTTATAAAACGCAGCTCATTCAGCAGCAGCGCGCCGTCGCCGGCGATCCATGCGCTTTCCTTTGCGGATTCATTAAGTCTTGCAAGCTCATCCGGACAGAGTTTTTTAATCCCGGCAATAACTCCCGCCGGAGCAGAATGCGCGACATGAGCGGGGAAACGCAAATTTGCCCCGGTAAGCGATTTCACGCAGCGGATAATCTCGCTTCCGTCATCGGTCTTCGGGGCAGAATCCTCATCCCCCGAAGGCTTGTGCATCAGCCATTTTCCCGGAGGGACGGATATGGCGCAGGCTTTCAGCCCCTCGATGTCGGCGCGGGCATTTTTTATCGAGCTTTTCAGTCGGATAAAGCTATCGTCACGCAGAATATCGCATGCCGACTTCACAAATCGTCCGAACAGCGTCCCGCGCGGCTCAAGCGAAGCCGAATATTCGACAAGCTCGGTGTAGCGGATGCACATTACGAGAAAGGCTGCAAGCCTTGTAGGTTCGTTTGCGGCGTTGCAAAGGCGTTTTCGCGAATCGTTTAGCCGGTCGGCATATTCGATGAGCGTTTGAAGTGTCCCGTCATCAATCGCGGCAAAAAGTTCCTCCCGCGCTTCAATGAGCTCTTTGCGGCAGGGACGGCGGAGAGTGCCGAGGGCGCGCTTTGTAAATAAACGGTCAAGTTTCAGATCCAAAAGCGTGTCTTCTGTCAGAATTCGTTCATTTTTATCTTCGCGGGAGAGAAAAAGAAGGGAGGACAGCATTTTGAACACCTCTTTTTTGTAAAAGCCCGATGCCTATATTATACCATGTTTTCGTGTCGGATGCAACAAAATGTATGACAAAGACCTCGATTTTGAAAGCAATAAAGCAAACGAGTTAAAAAAACTTCGTTGAAATTACATCTTTACAAATCCATCCGAAATGAGGTATAATAATATAC
>JAAZGC010000212.1 GCA_012511425.1 Clostridiales bacterium
ATATGTATATATCGTCATTTCAAAGTGTTATCCGGAAGCGTTTTATCCCGAGGTCTTTTTCTTCCTCATAAACCGTGGATTCATAGACGCCGCCGCTGTTGAGTATCGTTTTTTCGCTGGCGGGGTTGTTTTCATCACAGGAAATGAGTATCTTGTCAAGTCCGATTTTCGGACAATAGCCGAGGACGGCGCGCAGCATCGATGTGCCGTATCCCTTTCTCTGCTCCGACGGTCTTACAGAAAATCCGATATGCCCGGCGTATTTTGCGAGGTATTCTGTCAGATAATGCCTTACCTGTATCATTCCGACGAGGCGGTCGTCTGATTTGCGAATATACAGAAACTGCGCTGCCGCAGCGTATCCGGCGGAGACCGTTTCGCGGGATTTATATTTTCCGCATTCGGAGATATATTGAAGCGAGTCTTCGCATTTGCGAAGGGGACCGCAGCCGTTCATCGAACAGCCGGTATCGAGGAATTCCTGCCTGTATTCTTTTATCTGCTCCGCGTATTTTTCGGTTGGTTCTGTCAGGAAGAAGTCTCCCGAATCGATTTCGATCACTTTGCCGGCTCCCGTCATTGTATGGCTCCTTTTAACCGACTGCTTATTTCCACATATCCGTTTTGTCGGTACTTATCTATATACATTATATCATCATAAAGACGAAAATTCAATGTTACGAAGCAGATTTTCGATATTTATGCGTGGTGTTACCGTGCGGCGTCATGACCCTGAAACGGGGAGCAGCAATCGAAATATGCCGCATAAAAAACATCCGGATCTGCGTTTCATGCAAATCCGGATGTCCGATACTTAATATGCTTCTCCGAGCACCATTTTATTATTTCCCGAAAACCGAGCTCCGCCACAACCATTTTATCTTTGTACCAGCGGATGAAGTTTCCGTCCGTAACGGCGCTGAGAAAGATTTTGGTATTCGAAAGTATGCCGAAGCGATATGAATTGAATTTAGGCTTCATATTCAGGAAAATTAAATTGCCGGTGTTGAAGCACACCTGAAGAATACCGTCTTCCCGTGCCGTTACCCCCGAAATCGGCGATTCTTTCATATCGTTGTCCCCCTTGATAAAGGCAGATCGGAACTGTTGCTTTATTTTATCATAAAAACGACTACCTGTATTGTGGTCATTTGTCACATTTTTATTTATTATTGCGGAATTCGGCTGTTTTTCGATTTATTCGGACGATTCAATTATGCGTTTTTGCATCTTTGAAATACTTTTCAAGTTCGAGTCTTTTATTCTTTTGCGCACCGACGATTCCCATTTTGCTGAAAATTCGGGAAAGATGGTTCTGAACGGTTCCGACGGAAATATGAAGCCTTTCCGCGATCTCCGCCAAGGTCAGCCGCCTGGCGGCAAGCTTAGCGATTTTAAGCTCTCTTTCCGAAAGCCCGTAATCTTCCGGCTTTTCAAAATGATCGCCGATTATTTTGTTCCGGCTTGCCTGAATTCTGTCGGCAAGCTCAAGTATCCTGTCGATATGCCCGGTGTATTCCTTTTCTTTTTTAAGAGCCGCAAGCTGTTTTGAAATATATTCGGCGTTTTCGGCAAAAGGCATTGCGATGCCATCCGGCATTGCCATATCCAACGCCGTTTTAAGCTCCTCTGATGCCTCCCCGGATCTGCCTATTTTCTCGAAGGCGGCGGCGAGCTGGATATGCAGCCGGATGATGCACAGTATATTGCTGAATACACCGTATAAATTCTCGCATTCTTCCCTTGCGGCAATGATTTCGGTGTATTCGCCTTTTGCCAGCAGCAGCTGATTATAGAATGAACGGAGTATCGGCATTGCCGGGAAAGACACAGGGTTCTCTTCGAGCCTTCCTTCCGCCAGTCACTCGGGCGCACTCTGCGGGCGGTTCAGCACGGCAGCGAAAAACATACGGCAGATATCAACGGTGTTCATCAATGAATACTGCTTTTCTTTAAGCACCGTTTCTCTCATGTTTTTTTCTGTCTTTTCGATTTCATCGTATCCGCCCCTGATCATTGCAAGACGCGCGTTAAGAAATTCACAGGCGAGTATGATGCTGAACTGTCTCTTTTTTCTGGCTGCGGAAATAGCCGTCCTGTTTAATATCTCGGCGCGGATAAAATCTCCGCGTTCATAATAAAGCTCTGCTTCGAAACAATGCTCCGCGCCGCTGCCGTGACCGTCGGATACCCGGTAATAATACGGCATGCAGTCCTTCATCTCTTTATTTTCCGAATCCGCGGCACCGACTTGTCTGTGATAAAGCATCAGAACCGAGGGTGATTCGAAGGTCCAGGTGTCATTGGGATTCACGCTGTATGTGGGTCTTGTCAGCAGTGCGCAGGCTCTTCTGTGGTATTCGCTCATCGCAGATATGTTGTTGAAAGCGGTCATGCTTTCGGAAATCTCCGCATCGCCCAGCAGATTGTTCTTCTCTTCTTCGGAAAGCGAGACATCCGTTCCGAGGGATTTCAAAAGAAGCTCTTTAAGACGATAAAGCCCTTCGATATTATTGAACATAAACATCGTCAGCATTCCGATCGTCAGTGCGCTGGGATGCTGCAGAAGAATTTCTTCAGGGCAGTTTTCGAACCATGAGAAAAATTCCCGCCGATTCTCGATGTTTATGTTGAAAGCTCCGTCTTTTTCAAAGCAGGATAACAGCTTTCCGTAATTCTCCGCTTTGGCATAGGCGAAATAGGCATGGAGATAATCCTCTCGCATCATGTACCAGTCGCCGAGGCGAGTGTAGCTCTGCCGCCGGTATTCCTCCGGCTTTTTCGAGAAAAGGTGCTGCGTGCATTCGCGGAGCATATGGTGGTAACGATAGTGATTGTCCGTTTTTGTAATAAAGGCATTGTTTTTGGTATGGTAATTCAACAGTTTTTCGCTGTCGCCGCCATGCCCTTCCCAGAGATAGGCTGCCTGTTCTTTGGTAAACTCATCGCTTATGCTCATCAGGATCAGAAACTCTCTGCGTTCTTCGTCGAGAGGGTCAAGCAAAACTTCTTTTATCAGGCTTATGATATCCGAAGAAACGGAAAGCCATTTTTTGTTTTTCTCATAGGCTTTGAAGTTAAGATAAATAACAGACAGCCAGCCTTCGCTCATATCCGCCAGTTCGTCTATTTCATCTGCCGATGCCCGAATGCCGCACTGCTCGGCATATTCATGCAGTTCGTCTGCGTCCAGCCTCAGATCGAGATAAGATATCTCGTAAAGCCGGTTTCCCAGCTCCATTTTTTCCTTTTCGTTGAAAATCTGATTTCTCGACATTAAAACAAAGCGGACATTGCCTGCCATGTTTTTTTCGAAGAAAAATATGAACGAAGTTATCAGATAAGAAGGCAGAAGGTGAATATCGTCTATTATGAAATAAATAAACTCTTTGTCGTCGTATTCGGCCAGTACGGAATTCATGATGTCCGCAAATAAGTAAAGCGACTGGTTATTCGTCGGAAAACCGAGCGCCTTTAGTTGCTTATGAACATCCGGATGTCCTCTGAAAATCCTGCAGATGCCGGACCACAGATCGGCAACCGAATACGATATTACCGTCAGCTTGAAAAACTGCGACGATTCGTTGCTTTTCGTTCTGCGAGACGACCACCATTTTACCGCCGTCGTCTTTCCGTATCCCATCGGAGCGATAATCGTTGTAATCTGACGGCTGCCGATTTCGGCAAGCTTAACCTTCATGCGCTGGGAGCTTTCCGAAACCGGATTCCTTTCGGCAAATGCCGGGGAGACGGAATTCCCCCATGTGCCCGACTGGTTTGAGTGGCAGCGGGGCTGTGTGCGGGACGAGATCCTCTCCGGAAACTACTTTTACGAGGACGAAATCGAGTTATATTCGCTTCCCGGCACAGATAAATATCATTACCTCGGCTGCGGCAGACTGCGCCACGACGAAAGCGGTTTCCTCATAACCGGTCATTTCAACGGCGCTCCGATCCGCATCGAACGAAAGCCGCTGTCGATGCACGCACTTCATGTGGAATACGATTACCGCCGGGTGCTTAAAGGCAGAGACGCGCTGAACATATCCACCGAAAACGACAGCTTTTACTGTTTTCCGGAACGGCAGCTGATGCTCACAAAATTATCCTTCGCCGCCGAGGAGATGTATTCGCTTGCCCGCGGGAATATACGCGGCAGAACTGAATAATGACACATCGCTGCGGATGGTTTCAAAGATAATAAAGATTACAAAACAGGCTCCCGATGTCACGCGGGAGCCTGTATGTTTATACGATAATGAAAGGGGATTGTGCACCAACGCGGTCAATAATCAAGGAAAGAAAGATTTTAATAAGGCTTATGCCCAGCCGCGAAGCTTGACGGCTTCGGCTACACGGTTGATCGCTATGGTATAAGCGGCGTCGCGCATATAGAGGTTCTTTTCGACGGCAAGCTTGTATACCGCCTTGAACGCCTTGGTCATGCAGAATTCGAGTTTTTCGAAGACTTCGTCGATATCCCAGTAATAGTTCATATTTCCCTGAACCTGCTCGAAATAGCTGCAGGTAACGCCGCCGGCGTTGCAGAGGAAGTCGGGGAGAACAATTATTCCGGCATCGCGGATAAGCGGATCGCAGTCGGGAGTAGTCGGGCCGTTCGCCGCTTCGCAGAGAATTTTGACCTTCTTTGAAATATTCGGGAATACCGCAGGAGTGATCTGGTTTTCCAGCGCCGCGGGGATAAGGATATCTACATCCTGCTTCAGCCAATCGTCGCCCGGGAGAATTTCGTAGCCGAGTTCGGCGGCTTTCGTCTTGTCGATGGCGCCGAAGGAGTCTTTGATGTCGGCGAGCTGTGCGATGTCGCAGCCTTCGTTCTTCTTGAAGGTGTATGACTTCGCATCGGTCTGGTTCCAGCAGGATACCGCGATTATCTTGCCGCCGAGTTCGGTATACATACGTGCGGCGTATTCGCCGACGTTGCCGAAGCCCTGCAGGCTGGCGGTGGTGGTTTCAATCGGGATATTCATCTCGCGGAGCAGATTCTTGAGGACATAGACAACGCCGTATCCGGTCGCTTCTTTGCGGCCGAGAGAACCGCCCATGCCGACCGGCTTTCCGGTAATCATCGCGGGATAGCGGCCGTGGGTCAGAGTTTCGTATTCATCGAGCATCCAGAGCATATGCTGACCGTTTGTCATAACGTCCGGCGCCGGAACGTCCTGGTTCGGACCGAGCAGAGTGTAAAGCCGGCGGATGTAGCCGCGGCAGAGTCTTTCCTGCTCGCCGAGCGAAAGGTTATGCGGATCGCAGATAACGCCGCCTTTGCCGCCGCCCAGCGGGATATCGACAACCGCACATTTCCAGGTCATCCACATCGAAAGCGCACGGACGGTGTCGGCGGTTTCGTGGGGATGGAAGCGGATGCCGCCCTTGGCGGGGCCTCTGGCGTCGTTGTGTCTTATGCGGAATGCTTTGAAAACCTTGGTTGTGCCGTCGTCCATTTTCACCGGGATTGTAAAATGCATTTCCTGCATCGGCTGGCGAAGCAGCTCGCGGGTGCCGCTGTCGAGATTGATCTGATCGGCGACTTTATCAAACTGCGCCTGGGCGCTTTCAAACGGATTGTATGCTGTCTCGGACATAAAAAGCCTCCTGTGTTTGGGTCGTGTATAATTGTTTTTTACGGAATTGACGGGGTTATCCGGTGCTCTCCGCCGCTCTTGCGGGGGACCGGTGCGGTTGAATAATTATGCTTTATGATACTCTTAATAGTATATCACACCGAAGGCATTTTTGCAATACTTTAAAATGTAAAATTTGAAGCAATGAGTGGGGGTTTTTACCGAATGTTCACAATCGGCAAGAGCGGCGCGAAAGGCAGGCGGGGAGAGGCGGGGAAGACGCCGGGAAGGTGTTTTTGATGTATATGTCGGGTATATGGTGTATAATTATGGCGGGGCGAATTGCAATAGCGGCAATAATTAAAAACAGCAATGACTTGCGGCTGAACGATGCGGGATAACGGAGAGATGGTGAAAGCCGAGGGACGGAATCCCACATCGGCGGCCGCCGTTCAGGCGGCGCAGATTCGATCAAATTCGGCATAAAACAGCTCCTCCGTGGGGTTTTGGTTTATTAAATCTAATGCATAAAATCTCTGCCGAGCCTGAGAAAAAAAGCGGCAAAAAACATAGCCGACTGCATTACTTTTGTGCAGCTGGCTATGTTTAAAAAGAGGGTGATACAGCTCCTCGCGTCATTATCCCTCGGTGAACTTCTTTATTGTTTTTTCTATTTCTTTTGCTATTTGTTTTTCCTTTTTTGCGTATGTCGATGCCATATCGCGGTCATATGTCATGGTCATGTAGATAAGATCGGAACCGATGCCGCCAAAATCATAGATTTCGCCGTTGTCATATATACGCGATGTGAAGATTATGTCAAGCATATCCAAACTCTCGTTATCGCGCGTAAGCTTTGTTGTCAGCATTACTTCGTAATATGTAGCCTGCAGTATGTATTTTGACTCGGCCGAAATCGCTTCGATGAAGATGCCGGTAAGTTCAAGGTCGGGCGCGCTTTTGGGAACTATAACGGTCGCTCCTACATAAGGGTTCACGGAATGATAATAGCGGTTCTGGGTTTCGTTCAGCTTCGGTATTGGCAGTATCCCGAAATCCACATCCATCGCGCGCAGGTTTTCGACATCAGCCATACGTATCCACATAAACAGGGCGCTGTTTGACTGGAACATACGCGTCATGCCGTTTGTGAAGCCTTCCGGTTTGGGATCAAAAAACTTCATTACATGGAAGCATATTTCCTCGTTGTACAGATAGTCATAGAGTTTATCA
>JAAZGC010000213.1 GCA_012511425.1 Clostridiales bacterium
CGCAGAACCGGAAACTGCTTTTCACAAATTGATACTTGACATTTACCGTCTTATATGCTATACTGTAAAAAATAAATCAGAAAACGAGGTGAGCTATATGGCAAAGGGTATTTTATACGGTGTCAATATTTCAATGGGCGTTATGTCCGGGAAATCATTGATCAGCGGATTCACCGCCGCAGCTATACGGGAGAAGTCTGCCCTTTTTTGCCGTTATAGCTGCGCCTCTTACAATATCGGATAAGTTTATCTGGATTTGAGCGGACAGCTGCGGCTGTCCGCTTTTTAACGGCGGAACACCGGCAGAACTTCGCCCGTTTGTATATGGGGCGATAATTCTGCCGGTGTTTTTGTGTTTAATAATGATTGCGGAGGGTTTATTATGCGTGTGTTTAAGATAAATGAGTTAACCCATGCCTTTGCCGGAAAAAGTATTTTCAATAAAGCCGAACTAATGGTGACAGACTGCGACCGTATCGGGCTTGTCGGACCGAACGGCTGCGGAAAATCCACTTTTCTGAAAATTCTTACAGGCGAAGTCGTCCCGGATGTCTGGAACTTTGAATCAAACGGAAAGTTGAAAATCGGTTATCTCGATCAGTATGCTGATATCGGGCGTGACATAACCGTATACCGATATCTTGACGATGTGTTTGCCGACCTGTATGAGATAAACGATGAAGTTGACAGAATTTATGCCGGTATTCCGGAACTTGACGAAGATGGGCAGATGACTGCTTGCGGGCGCGCGCAGGCGCTTGTTGATTACCTTAACGAACGGGAGTTCGACCGAATTCCGAAAAAGATTGAAAGCGTGCTGTCCGGACTCGGTTTTAACGAAGCGGACAGGGATAAACCGACATCACAGCTTTCCGGCGGCATGAAAACAAAGCTGATTTTAGCAAAGCTGCTGCTTACGGAACACGACCTGCTGGTACTTGACGAGCCGACAAACTTTCTTGACATCGGATACATCGGCTGGCTCGGTGATTATCTTTCCCGCTTGAAATATGCCTATATCGTCATCTCGCACGACCGCGCATTTCTTAACCGTGTTTCAAATAAAATCGTTGAAATTGCCAATCGTAAATTCAAGGTTTATGAGGGAGATTACGAGTTTTACATCAAGGAAAAGGCGCGGCGCGAAGCAATACAGACCGAGCAAAGCATTTCGCAGGAGAAATTCGTCGCCCGCTCCGAAGCTTATGTGAACACCTTCTTGTATAACAATTCCGGCGGTCAGGGAAAAACAAAAGCGACCTGGCTGAAAAGAATGCTTGAAAATCTTGAACGAATTGAAAGACCCGATGAAATCATCAAGCCGCGGTTTAAATTCAGACATTCGAGCGGCGCGACGAAACAGATACTGTCGCTTGATTCGGCAGAGGTCGGATATGACGGCAGCGCGGTTCTGCCGCCGTTGACACTCAAAGTTGCGCGGGGAGAAAAAATCGTATTCAAGGGCTTTAACGGCATCGGAAAGACGACTCTGCTCAAAACAATTCACGAAGACATCCCGCTTGTAAGCGGAAGCATGGAATTCGGGGAAAACATCGAATCGGTTTTTCTGCGGCAGGAGGAGGATTACGAAAACAATTTTTCGCATTTCGACAAACACGAGCGGAAACTGCTCGGTATCAAAAAAGGCAGACAGCAAGAGATAACTGTCATCGAATTTGCGAAGGAATACTACCCGGAAAAAACACAGAAAGAACTTCAGGCTGCGATGTTTTCGTGCGGTCTTAACGAAAAGCACTTCTTCAATCGGGTACGCACGCTATCCGGCGGCGAGATGACGAAGCTGCGGCTCTGTCTCGCGATGCAAAAACCGATAAATCTGATAATCCTCGACGAGCCGACAAACCACCTCGACATATATTCAAAAGAGGTGCTGATGCACGCTCTTGAGGAATTTCCCGGAACCGTTCTGATGACGACGCACGATGTCAACGCGGATGTTTCGTGGGCTACGAAGATTATAAATCTGGAGGATTTGTTTATATGATTAAAGAAGTCAAAACTATGTCAGCTTTATAACAATGTCGTGAACTTTATGACAAAGAAATTCAACCTGAAAATCGCTCCGGCAATAATACCGGAGCGTGTTTTTATTTACAGTGAGTTATTGATATGCAATACTTTGGTTATTCCTTTACAACTTTTTCCCCGTCAAAAACGAACACACCGTAGCCGCTGCCGGTTACATTGTCATTCGCCGCGAGGTAATCTGCCATACGGCGCTGAAGGTCGGTATTTCTCGGCAGATTTTCGGGGTCGTAGCTGTCACGACGTCCGAAGATACGCCAGAGGTTGCCGTCGTTTTTTACGTCGTTTCTGCTGATAATATCGAAATCATCCATAAACTCTCGGATTCTCGATGTCGGCGGCAGGAAATCATAGTTGCCGGGATATAAGAGCCATGAATCGCAGACAAAGACCGCCTTGCCGCTGCGGTTGAAATAACGGTAAGCACGGCGGTATGACTCTATCACGTCGCTGTAATAAAGCGGGCCGTCTTCCGGGATATGGATATTTATAACTTCATCTCCGCCTTTGACGGAGACGCCGTGTTTTTTATATCTGAGCTTTCTGTTGAATGACACGATATGGAACTCAAGGCGATGGAGGCGGACGATATCCGCCGTCAAAAAGTGGCGCAGCCAGCTGTATTCATAATATCCGATCTTTTGTTTTTCCCTCTCGCAGGTCCGCTCCCATATCGTGATTTCCCGCATGGAGGGGTAGTATATGTCTTCGGGTATTCCCTTTTCTTTATAAAGCTTATGGGCGTTCATGCCGAGCAATATCGCGCAGGACAGCATACAAAGGTCACGGTCAACCCCCATTGATTTGGCAAGCGCGTGAATCTTATTGGCGTCTTTTATATCTGCGACTATCTCATTTTCGAAATAGTCGCGTTTTTCGCCGATTATGCGGCGGCAGAGCGGTTCCGCCGCTTCATACGCTTCCCGGGAAAGTTCTATCTTATCGCAGAAAGTCTTTATATCGTCTCCGTTTACATTATCCCGCAAAAAATCGATTTCGGTCATACGAGTTTACCTTCCTGAATATTATATACTTTAATGTCGGCCTTTTGCCGTTTTTTATTCCGTGTATTCCGATGTTATGCCGAAATATTCTTCAAGGGTCAGACCGCTTTCGTGGATTTTCGACGCCATTTCAACACCTAAATAGCGGATATGCCACGGTTCGAACATATATCCGGTGATCGATTCGGCGCCTTTCGGATAACGAATGATGAATCCGTATTCGTGGCAGTGGGCGGCGAGCCATCTGCCTGCGGCGGTATCGGCAAAGCTCTGGTATACGCTGTTGCAGTCTATCGCAAGTCCGGTCTGATGTTCGGAGTGTCCGGGGCGGGCGGAATATCTGTCCGCAGCTGCGGCGCCGTCGCGGGCGGCGTATCTTTGATAGAGTCCCTTCTGATATTCATAGCTTCGGTAGCCGGAAACGGAATATATGTTAAGCCCATCTGCCGATGCCGCGGCCTGCAATTTTGCAAAAGCCTCGCTGCACTCCTTTGTTAGTCCGCCGGGCGCGTATTCCGGCGGCAGCGGGTATGATTTATTGACTATAAGAACGCCGTCTATATATGTAACGCCGTCAATTACTTCAAGAGTGTGTTTGACCGGCTCTTTCATGTCGAACCTGATCCTTCTTTCTTTATCCAGCATTCTTACCGCGATTGCTGCCGCTTCCGAGCGTTTGATATATTCATTCGGATGGCAGCTGCGGTTTTCGTCCGAACCGCATATTATACCTGCGCGGCAGAACTTATAAATCGCTTCTACATAGGGCAAATCAGCGGCGACATCGGATATCGCGCCGTCCGGTATTTGATTTATCGCTTCAAGGTCGCTGTCTTTTAAAGCTGACGCGAAAATGTATATACATTCAGCTCGTGTTGCTTCAGCTTCCATATTAAGCGCGGATAAGTCAACCCCGATATCCGACAGATATTCGCAGTATGGCTTATACCACGGCTCACCTTGTTCGATTAAAACAGTACCGTTGTAATGAAGCTGATTTATACTGACAGCTAATTTTACTGCCTCGGCGCAGGTAAGCTGCTTATCCGGATAGAATCTTCCTTCGGAACAGTCAATCAGACCGGCTTTGGCAAGACTGGTGACATCGGCGCTGTACCATGCATCCGGCGGGACGTCGGTAAATCCGTTTATTTCGGACGAGACTCCTTCTGCGAATACAGACAGGTTTGAGATTAAAACAGTAAAGGTAAGGAAAATCAAAAAAGCAAATCGTTTCATACAGGCGAACACCTTGTCAGTCGAGTATTTTCTTCGGGACAAAGCCGACAAAATCAGCGGAGACGAGTGAATACCGAACGCCGTGGTGCCGGCTTTTCAGACTGTCATTGAAACGTCTCTCGCCGTGGCAATGGGAGTAGACCACCTGTTCGGCTTTGTATTTCTCGGCTAATTTGGTAAATGCGCTGTTTCTTTGGAGAATGTTTGTCGGCGGATAGTGCAGGAAAATTATTATCTTGGCAAAGCCATGATCACGGGCGGAAATAAGTGCCGATTCAAGCCTGTCGGCTTCGCGCGCAACGAGTTCCTCGGAGTGTTCTAAGCTGTCTTTGCCTTCGTAGGTGTAACCCTTTGTGCCGACTTCACCGTATAGGAAGTAATTTCCCTGCAAAAAGAATGCGCGGTCACCATACATCTCATTAAGCTTTTCGGTTTTTGACGCTTCCCAGAATTGGTCGTGATTGCCGCGGGTCAGTACCTTTTTGCCGGGTATACGGTCGAGATAATCAAGATACGGCGTGAGCTCTTCCGGCTTTTTGATATAGGCGTGGTCTCCGGTAATAACGAGAGTATCTTTATCGGTTATAAGGTTTTTACAGTTTGTGATAAACCTGTTCGCTCTGTCCTGCCATATTTTTCCGTTAAGCATGAGCGGATCCTCGCCCGTGAAATAAAGATGCAAATCGCCTATCGCAAACAGCGCCATTTACAGCCTCCGGTAAATGTATTTCTCAATTATTGTACCACTGCTGTTAAAATATGTCAATATTCCGAACATTACTTTTTTATTTATAAAATGATGAGGGTTAAATTTAAAAAGGGATGGGCTGCGCGCTCATCCCTTTTTTTA
>JAAZGC010000214.1 GCA_012511425.1 Clostridiales bacterium
AAGCTTGCGTTTTTAAACGGCCTTTCCTGCACTGTATTGGTTCTCCTTATAATACCCGTTCTGCTCCCGTTTATGTCACTTACCGAACAGGCGCGTGAGTATCTTATCAGCATGATGGTGATTATGGCGGTATATATGATAGGCCGCTGTGTGAATACTATCATCATAAACGGAGTATTCGCTTCCGGCGGTGACACAATATTTGACGTATACAGCCTTATCGTCGCAATGTGGCTGTTTGCGCTGCCGCTTGCGTGGCTGGGCGCCTTCAAATTCGGCTGGTCGCCTGTTGCGGTCTATGCCTGCACCTGCCTTGACGAAGTCGGAAAGATACCCTGGGTAATGATCCATTTCCGCAAATATAAATGGGTCAAAAACCTAACGCGGGAACATATAAGCGATTAAAAACAATGCCGGCGGCTGATTGCCGCCGGTCTTTTTTTATTCACCGCTTTCTTTATAAAGAAAACACTCCCTGACATGACCGTTGATTCTGCCGCAGGCCTGCAAAAAGGAATAGATTATCGTCGTTCCGGCATATTTCATGCCGCGGCGCCTGAGATCCGCCGAAACAGAGTCGGAAAGCTCGCTGCGCGTTATGGTTATATCCGGTTCGAATATTACCTTTCCGCCGGTGAAAGCATCGAGATATTCGGAGAAGGAGCCGAATTCCCGCCGGATTTCCCGGATGATGCGACTGTTTTCGATACTTGCGGTGATCTTGCCGCGGTGGCGGATGATGCCGGGGTTATTCATCAGCTCTTCGATTTTTTCTTCGCCGTAAGCGCATACTTTTTCCAGATCAAAGCCGTCGTATGCCCGGCGGAAGTTTTCCCGTTTATTCAATATCGTTTCCCAGCTCAGCCCCGCCTGAAATCCTTCAAGCAGAAACAATTCAAAGAGAAACCTTTCATCGCGGCTGTAAACTCCCCACTCAAAGTCGTGATATGCGACATAAAGCAGGTTGGATTCTTTGCACCAGGGACAGCGGGGGAGATGCGGGTTTACATTGACTGCGTCGGCGGTAGTCATAATTTCCCTCTTGTTTTTTTAGACCGGATTGCTGCCGGTCTTTTTTATCATGCTCTGTCGTATTCGGGAACACAAATCAGCGTAAAATCGTTTTTGTGACAGCTGATGATGCCTTCGTTGCGCATTTTACCGAGTTCTTTTGAAAGCGCCGAGCGGTCGACACCCAGATAATCCGCCAGCTGCTGTCTTGAAAAGGGGATTCTGAAGCTGTCCGAGCCGTTTTCGAGCGCCTGGCGGGAAAGATAGGAAAGCAGGCGGTCGCGTATCGATTTAGGTGCGATGTGGATCATCCTTGTCGAAAGGTTGATGTTGTTGTTTGCTTGTATCCGGAGCATGTTCCGGATCAGCTTCTGATGAAATCCGCAGCTGTTTTGACAGGCAGTCATAAGTCTCGTCATATCAAGAAAGAGTATCAGCGAGTCTTCCGCCGCGACAACATCGCAGATAAGCTCCTTTCCCGGAATTGCCGCGAAGGTTGCCGCAAAAATGTCACCCGCCCCGATATGGCTGAAAATATTGCTGCTCCCGCAATAGAAATTCAAGACTATATTCACGCTGCCCGATTCGACAAGACCGATTGATAAAACCGTCTCTCCGGCGGAATAAATGACTTCGTCCTTCTTATAATGCTTCTCGCGGGCATTGAGACAGGAGAGCATTGATTCGATGTCCCTGCCGTCAATATCAGAAAACAGTTTTGTTTCGGATAAAAAACCATAATTCATAAAAATACCGCCGTTTTGTTGTTATGACAACATACTAACCGTAATTATTATAGTACACTATTGTTGTTATATCAAGTATCGCCTATAAATAAAGAGCGAAATAATTATGACCGATACAATCAAAGAGCTGAAGAAAAGCGAAATACTGCGGCTGAGCAGCGAAATCAGTTATCAGGAGGGGCAGATGACAAAAAAGATCCTGGCGCAGAATTCTGCTGTCAGACTTGTGCTGCTGGCTTTCGACAAAGGTGTTGAGATCGGCGCTCACAGCTCCGCAGGAGATGCGCTGGTCAGCTGCATCGAGGGCACGGGAAGAATCATAATCGACTCGGAACAATACGAGCTTTGCGCCGGTGAATC
>JAAZGC010000215.1 GCA_012511425.1 Clostridiales bacterium
GCAAGAATGCAGCAAAGCAGGTTGGTTTCATCGCTTGATGTTACCGCTACCATGAGATCGCAGTTGCCTATGTCAGCTTCGCGCTGAACTTCAAGCGTCGCACCGTTTCCGACCACAACAAGGACGTCGAGCCTCTCCTGGGCATGCTGCAGAACATCCTGGTCCGAATCTATCAGAACAAGGTCGTGCCCTTCCTTAGAAAGCTGTCTTGCCAGCGTAAATCCGACGTTACCGTCGCCTATAATAGCTATTTTCATGGAATTCCGTCTTTCTTCGCAAAAAGTCTTATTAACTGCGTGTTTTCTTCTCGGTTTTGAGGATTGCCTCGTAAGCGCGTATTATTCCGTCCCCGAATCCGTTCTCGTTGTCTATCATCAGGTCGGCGTATTTTGATGATGGGATAGAATATTCCCTTTCCCTGTATCTTACGGTTGCAAGATAGTAGTCCGCTATCTGTTCGAGCGTCTGATTCTTTATTATCAGATTGCGTTTTATCCGCCGGTAGAGCCGGGTTTCGATGGATGCGGTCACATAAATCTTGTAATCGCAGAGCTCGAGAAGCTCATCGATGCAGAACAGAAAGGCTCCGTCGAGCAGCAGGTATTTCCGACCGCCCGATATTTCATTTTTAATAAAGTCATATGCCGCTTTGCGGTCGATCGAGTCGGGGTGATTCCAGTCGGGGTATTCTTTCCCGTCAAGCGGGGAAATTATCTTCGGCAGTTCTTTTTTGTAAAACTTATCGAGCAGTATGCAGGAAGTGTTTTCTCCCAAAAGCGGCATAAGCTGTTCGCAGAGCGTCGATTTACCGCTTGCCGAAGCTCCGGATATGCCGATCACAAATGCTTTCATGTGTATTTTCTTACCTTTTTATTCATTATATTTCCCAAAAATTTGTTTCTGCGGTGACATACGGTATACGAAAACCGGGTTGATTTGTTGAAACATTGACGATAAATGTTCCGAAACCCTTGACAAAATCTCTTATATAGGGTAAAATAAGACTAATCAATTATGTGATTCACGGAGGTATCAATATGTTTACTTTATCCATCGCAGGCGGCTGGCTGCCCGGCAACTACTACGAAAGATACGCAGCGGCCAAAAAATACGGCTTCAAAGCGCTTGAGATGCTCGGCTGGACCGGCCTCGATCTCGACCGCGCAAGAAATGCCATCGACGAGAGCGGTGTGGCGCTTTCCGCCATTCTTACTCAGTCAACGGATCCCGAAATTCAGAAGAAGCTCGACAACAGCCATGGCATAGTCTGGGAAGACCTTTATGACGACTATGTAAAGGCGATGACAGAGACCATTAACGCAGCGGTTAAGCTCAACTGCCGCCAGGTAGTCGCGGTTTCCGGAAACGAGCGCTCCGATGTCGAAAGATATACTCAGCACCTCAACATCGTAAAAGCTCTGTCCCGCGTTGCTCCGATCGCCGAAGACGCCGGAGTTACCATTGTTCTTGAGCCGCTCAATATCCTCGTCGACCATATGGGCTATTATCTTGTAACTTCAAAAGAAGGCTTTGACGTAATCCGCGAAGTCGGCAGCCCGAACGTAAAACTGCTGTTTGACGTTTATCACCAGCAGATTTCCGAAGGAAATGTCATCAACAATATCAAGAATAATATCGATCTTATAGGACACATCCATCTCGGCGACGTTCCCGGACGCAGAGAACCCGGAACCGGTGAGATCAATTACCGCAATGTCTTCAAAGCCATCTGCGAAGCCGGCTACACCAAATATGCCGCTCTCGAATGCGGCCTTACCACCGACCTCGATACCGGTGTGAAGAATATGCGCGCTCTTACCGACGGATACGCCGACTGATCATAAGCTTTTGCGGGATGACGGGGATTTCCCCGCCGTCCCTTTTTTTGCGCTTAAATATTAAGTTCTTCTTTTTCTATTCTGATGCAGGATAGAGCGGTATGTTCGTCCCGCTCGAAAAAGACGCAGACGGAACCGTCCGGATTTATCGCTATATCGGCGTATCCGGCTTTGTCGTAAATTATCTTTCTGCTTTTTGTGCCGAGTCCGTCTTTTGACAGTCGGGTGATGCAGAGCTGTCTGCGCTCCTTTTCCGAATAACAGTTTACGAAATATATATCGTCCCCGCGCCGGCAGGTCGAGCCGAAACAGACGGGATCGACAAGCTCTTCGTCGAATTTCGGTTCGGTAAATCTGCCATCCTTTTCGTATACATATCCGCGGCGGCGCTGCGGTGAATCGTTGCGGAGATTGAAAATAATCCTGCCGTCGGGAAGAGCCGTCACGGCAGTCTCGCTCGGATCTTTGATACAGCCTTTTATATACTCCCTTGCGGGATACCATTTACCGCTTTCGCAATAAAGAGCGCTTACGACCGACGGGGCGTGCGGCCGAGGAGTTCCGGGGGTTCCTTCCCCGTTCGCCATCCAGAGGGGGACTGTCATTCTTCCGTCCGATATGATGCCGTGACCGGGACCGGGAGCGATCACATTATGCTGCCAAAGCCCCCTTAATTCGTCTGCCGCGCATATCCTTTCCGGGTTTGAGTAGGTTTTACCCTTATCGTCGGAATATATGGTATAAATATCGTAATAGTCGATGGCGTATATCAGCCGGACACGATTCCCTTCGGCTATAAGCGTGGGGTTGTTGACAGCCAGCTCCTCGGAGAAAGCCGGCTGGCGGTAGTATCCCCAGGTAAGACCGCCGTCTTCGCTGACCGCCGTTTCAATGGCTCTGGTATCCCAGTCGCTGAGAGTTTCCCTGCATTCATAAGCGCAGACAAGCGTTCCGCAGTCGAGCGATACTATTGCGGGTATTCTGTGCCGGGCGAAGCCGTGTTCGCCTCGCCGTATTACATCCGTAATTACCACCGGAGCCGTCCTCCCGTATTTATTCTTTAATATTGCCGTGCAAGAAATAAAAACCGTCTTTAGTTTTAATTATATCACAGAATATATTGTTTTTCAAGAAGCGGAGGATATTTTTTGCATCCCTTGCTTGAAATTTATTTCTTTATATGTTATTATATTTATACTGAAATCACGGATAACGGGACAATGTCGAAAAAAAGTTCTAAGAATACCGGGAAAGCCGGGAAAAGCAGAAAACTGTTTATAAAGCCCGCGGATATTTTCGGGGCGGTGCTGTTTGCCGCCTTGATAATCTTCGGGGCGGTTTATTATTACACTCATCCGAACGCCGCTTTGCCGAAGTCAAATATCGGCGCAAAGACTTCGGCTGATTTTGATTCGCTCCTTATCAGCTTTATTGATGTCGGTCAGGGAGATTCGACGCTGATTATCGCTCCCGGGGGTGAGGCGATGCTTATCGACACCGGAATGCGGGACAAATTTTCCCGGGTGGTAAAGGAGCTTCGGGATAACGGCGTTTCGGAACTAAAATATCTTGTGCTTACCCATCCTCACGACGACCATATCGGCGGCGCGTCGGAAATACTTGAGCGGTTTGAAGTAAGCGAAGTTATTATGCTTAAAACCGCCGTCGATTCGCCGGCATATTCGAATCTCATCCGCGCAATGTCGGAGTCGGATGCCGCGGCTGTATATCCTTTGCCGGGAGACAAATTCGCTTTGGGCGAAGCCGAGTTCACGGTTCTTGCGCCTCAATCGGCGAATTATGAAGACATGAACGACTCGTCGATGATTTTAAGACTTGTATATAAAGACACCTCCGCCGTTTTCACCGGAGACGCCGGGGAGATTCCCGAGGGGGAAGTTATCGATGCCTTCGGCGCGTCTTCGCTCAAGTCGGATGTTCTGAAGGTCGGACACCACGGCTCATCTTCATCGACTTCGGTCAGGTTTCTTCAGGCGGTTCAGCCGGATTTTGCCGTAATCAGCTGCGAAAAGAACAATGATTACGGTCATCCGCACGGCATCACGCTGCGCAAATTAACCGATATCGGCGCTGAAACATTGCGGACGGACATATCGGGAACCGTTACTCTGATAAGCGACGGAAAAGAGTTTTCATACGACGGCGCCATTGGCTGATTCTATTCTACGGCAAACTTTTTTTCTGTAATTTTGTTGGTTTTCAAATTTTTATGTGCATATTAACACCGATGTTCTTTTAACATGGTTTTTATGTAATTTTGTTTGACAATATATTGACTTTTATTTGGCAATGTGATATAATAATTTTATGACTATCACGGAGGATTTATTATGAAATTAAATAAGTTTATACGTACGGGCGCACTTTTGCTGACATTTTTAACGGCAGCTGCGGCGCTTGCATCCTGCGGCGGTGCCGGCTCATCCGATAAAATAAAACTCGGCGGCATCGGTCCGCTTACCGGCGGTGCGGCTATTTACGGATCTGCCTGCAAGAACGCCGCTGAAATCGCGGTCGAAGAAATTAACGCTCTGGGCGGACTGCAGTTTGAGCTTAACTTCCAGGACGACGAGCACGACGCCGAAAAATCGGTAAACGCTTACAACACCCTCAAAGACTGGGGAATGCAGGTTCTCGTCGGAACGACGACCACCACCCCCTGCATCGCCGTTTCCGCCGAAGCTTACAACGACCACCTCTTTGTGCTTACCCCTTCCGCATCGTCGGAAAAGGTAGTTGAACTTGATACAAATGCAGACGGTACCGTAAATTATAAGGGCAATATCTTCCAGATGTGCTTCACCGACCCCAACCAGGGATCCGCCTCGGCGCAGTATATCAATGATAAGGGGCTCGGCTCGAAAATCGCAATAATCTACAAAAACGACGACCCGTATTCCAAGGGCATTTATGAACGCTTCATCGCAAAAGCCGCCGAACTAGGAGTAAGCGTTGTTTCTGAAACCAGCTTTACCGATGACTCGGCAAACGACTTCTCGGTTCAGCTTTCTCAGGCGCAGGCTGCCGGAGCCGACCTTGTCTTCCTTCCGATGTACTATACCCCTGCTTCCCTTATCCTGACGCAGGCGCATAACATGAACTACACCCCGAAATTCTTCGGAGTCGACGGTCTTGACGGCATACTCACCATGGAAGGCTTCGACACCGCTCTCGCCGAAGGCGTAATGCTGCTGACTCCCTTCTCCGCAGACGCTGCTGACGAGCGCACACAGAACTTCGTAAAGAAGTATCAGGAAAAATACGGCGACATTCCGAACCAGTTCGCCGCCGATACCTACGATGTCGTTTATTCAATTTACCAGGCCTGCAATAACGCCGGGGTAACCTCTTCGATGAGCTATAAGGAAATCTGCGACAAGCTTACAGAGCAGTTCACGACAATGACCTATGACGGGCTTACCGGCGCAGGAATGACCTGGGCGCCCTCCGGAATGGTCTCAAAAGAGCCCCGAGGAATGATAATCAAAGACGGCGCATATGTCGGTATGGATTGATTTCCGACTGATCTGACGGCTAAGCTCTGATATCTTTTTTCGGTTGTTATTTTAAGATTAAAGCTTCGGGGCTGCCGTAAGTTATACGACAGCCCTGTTTTTTTGAATACCTCTGCATTATTTTTTCGTTTCGGCAGC
>JAAZGC010000021.1 GCA_012511425.1 Clostridiales bacterium
ACAGCCGAGCCGCGCACGAATATTAAAGGCACCGTCCTTGAATTCAAAATGCCGAAAATTGAAAAGACCGGTTTTATGACGCTTAAGCTTATAACCGAAACGCCCGGCAGGAGCAGCGAATATGAACTGCTCTGCCGAGCCTGACATATTATCCTGATGTTCCGAAAGCCGTTTATGGCTTTCGGATTATTTTATTATGTTATGGCAGCAAATGCTTCGTTGATCTCGCCGATAAGCTTTAAAGCTGCCGCTTCATGCTTTGCATACATCGACGCGAAGTCTTTGTCATTTTTCCTGAACAGGTCCATAATCCGCTCGTTGTACGGTCCGATCTGATAGAACTGGCCGATGTCAAAGACGCGGGTTTTGAGGATAATATCCAGCACTTCGGTGGATTCCTCATCGCGCAGCGTCTTGCCTTCGAGGGTTATATCGTAATAAGCCTTCGTTACCGTGTCGACCGACTCATATGCCATCGCCTCCAGTATCGCACCGGACATCTCCAAATCTTCGACTACCATCGGCACGCAGATGAAAGAGCAGCCGTAAGGAGCGACGGTATGGTAATAGGACTCCTGGCTCTCGTCGTATTTCGGATAAGGCAGAAGACCGAAGTCGGTGTCCATATTCCGGTATTTTTTGATTATGCAGAGATATCTGGTATAGAACATTACCTGGTCGTTCGCGAACATCTTTTCGATTTCATCCGGCGAGTGATAGATCGAATAGGTCAGATTCCGGTCGTATGCAAGAGGGATATACTTATCCAGCATATTGACGGTTTTTTCAGTATTCAGCGTAAGCTCGATATTGCCGTCTTGGTTTATAGTTGCAAATTTTTCGCCGGCGGCATTGACCATGCCCATCATCGAGTCCTGCAAGATGCAGAAGCCGTACATGTCGTTCTGGACCATTTTCGAGTCGCCGTTGAGGTCGCGGGAGAGACTGCCTGCCATCGAGACAAATTTATCTATCGTCCAGCTGCCGTCGCGGACAAGGGTATAAGGATCGTCAAGCGAGTTGTCGGCAATCAGCTTCTTGTTGAAAAGGATGCAGAAGGTGCAGTCGTTGTCAAGCGTGGATATATCTCCGGTCGTGTAGAACATCATATCCCGGATGGTAAGGTCTGAATTGGCTTTCTGATCCCACCACGGGTTCTGAAGATTCAGCCATTTAACGGAGTTGAGGTCAACGACAAATCCCTTGTATGCCAGAACCGAAACATCATAAGCGCCCATCTGAGAAGCATCGTAGGCGTTGTCTCCCGCCATAACGCTTTTCTCGATGAATTTGCCGCCTTTTCCGGTTCCGCCGACAGAGCTTCCCATATTGTTTATTTCTTTTATAGTGATGTTGAATTGTGCTTCAACCGCACGGTTTCTGAGGTAAACCGCATCGTTTACCGGCGTTCCGTCCTGTTCATCCGCGGTAAAGTCATAGATTTCCGTCCAATCGTTGCTCCAGTTGCCGGCGGTCAGGATTTCAAAGGTCTTTCCGCCGTAATCAACATCCGGCAGGTCCGGCTTAAGCTCGGTTTCGGCCTGTGTTTCGGTATTTTCGGCTGCGGCAGTCGTGTCGGCTGACGATGTCGGTGTGTCCGCCTTATCGCCGCAGTTTACAAGCAACAAGGCGGTAAAGATAAATGCAAGAATTAGTGAAATGATTTTTGCGTGCCAGATTTTCATTGGTACCTCTTTCTGTGTTTTGGTTTAAAAACGGATTATATATATAGATACAATCCTTATTTAAAATAAGAATCGATCTTTTCGGCTATCTTTTGCGGATCACTTGCGGCGCTGAGGATTCGGCAATGTCCGGCCGGGTCTGCTTTGAAATCGGTAACGCCGTTTTCCCTGACCGAAACGAAGCCTTTTTCCGACAGCTTCATTACTTCGGCTTCTCCTTCAACTGCATAGAGCGCTGTCGAGGGGTCCCATGAGCTTCGCCCGTCATTGCAGCCGTTCAGCAGCAGTGCCAAAGCCGCCGGATGGTTTTTTCCGTATTTTTCGATAAGCGGCTTGCCGGTCAGTATCTTAAGACTCATTTCAAACGGCGACAGCACCAGCGGAACCGGAGAATTTTCAAAAACATACGCTGCCGCGGCTATGTCGCCGACTATGTTGAACTCCGCGTGCGGTTCGGATGAAATATCGGCATGATGGCGGAAGTCCCCGCCCATTATCGCAATCTCGGCACAGCGTTCCCGAAGAAGCTTCTTACCTTCGGCATCGGTAATCAGGTCACGAATATTTGAAAGCTTGCCTATCGTGACAAGGGTAACCGGAGAATCTGCAGCTGCCAGAATTTCTTTCAGAACATTAAGCGCTTCCGGAGCGGAGAAATAATCCGGAGAACCGCCGAAAGCATCGGCTACAGGTTTTGAGTAAGTGCCGGGATAAGATTCAATATTTTCTTCGGTTATATCAACTCCCGGCATTTTCAGCTGTCCAATCGGCAGCTTCCTTCTGTAATATCCCGCTATCCCTCCGGAGCAGGAGGCGCCGTATGCGTTGTCGCTGCAGGTCGTGATTCCGAGCAGCCGGCAAAGGCCGGCTTTTTCCGCTTCGAATATATAAGAGAGCGCCACCGAGTCGTCGGGATCACCGCCGATATCGGTATCAAGAATTATCTTTTTAGGTTCAGTCATTGATCGCATCCTCCGCAATAGATTTCAATCCGATCATTCGGGTGAAAACAGTCATTTTTTCGCTTATATCAATACGCCGCTTCAAGCTTGCCCGTGATTATAATCGGATCTTCGAATATAACGGCGCCGTCTTCATATCTGAAGCTGACATCGGTTCCGTTTACCCTTACCGTCTTCGGCTCCTTCGGAAGCCCTACCTTTGCCAGCTCTATTTCGCCGTCAAGCACGGTGATCTGTGCCCGTTTGCCCTTAATTTTGAACTCTCCCCATGCGGCGGAAGTAAACCACGGGCACTTGAAATCGCCTTTCACCTTGGGATCGAACCCGATGTACCTGCGGGGAAGATCGAAAGCAAATCCGCTCAGTATCGGAATAAATGCGAATACCGCCATGCTTCTCGCATAGTTGGAACCGCATTCGATCTCGTTCCAGGGATTCCGTTTTTTGCCGTCGTATCTGTCGCGAACTGCTTTTACCATTTCAACGGCGCGCTTTTTATACCCGCGGGAGGCGAACAATCCGGCAAGTGCATATTCAAACCCGTGCATCGTTTCTTCGCAGTAGGGGATCGGAATCCACGGCTTGTATGTTCCCTCGGGATATTCGCAGATAAGGGTTCCCGCTTCGTCGTTGATACCGAACAGCCGCCACATATTCGTGACTTCGCGCAGACTCGGCTTTAAGTTGTTTTCGTAAAGGCTGTTCAATGCGATATCAAGGTTATCAGGGTCGAAGATCTGTCCCAGTCCGCAGATGTCGGCATGCCATTGTCCGAGAAGCTGGTCGATTTCGCAGCCGTCTCCTATCTGATATTTTATCTCACCCTTTTCCGAATTCCAGTAAGAGTCGGCGCAGCCGTATTTTTCAAGGATTGATTTGTCGTTAAGATCGATTTTCTGAATATAGTATCTGCCGTTGAAGAGATTTTCATCCGTCCATTTCGCGCCTTTTGCGAAAATGTCGAGATATTCGGCGGCTTTTTCTTCAAGTCCCAGATATGAAGCCATCTCTGCGGCCGCTTTTAGTGCCGCGAGATACATTCCCTGAAGCCACGCGGAGGGGCCGAACAGTTCAACGTCGAGGGTATGATGCTGCCGACCTTCGAGCACACCGTCGCGGTCCTTGTCCCAGCCCACATTACTGTCTTCGTCCCAGGCAAATTCAAGCGCCTTCTGCGCATACGGGAATATCTCTTTCAGCCACTCGTCGTCGCCGGAGAGCTTCCAGTCGCGGTATGTCTTGATGACTCCCGCCATCTGACCGTCAAGACAGGGCATATCCCATCCGAGACCGCGTCCCTGCGGCAGCTTCATGCGGAAGGCAATACGCCCGTCTTCGAATTGACAGTATTTGTATTCATTTTCAAGCAGCGATCTTTCAAGCCGCGGAAACAAAAAGCAGCAGGCATAGGTATAGCTCCAGACATGGGTGCAGCTTCCTTCGCAGCTTCCGTGGTGCTCTCCGGCTCCTTCAAAGCCGTAAAGCGAACCGTCTTCAAGCCGGCTGACCACGGCGGATTTCAGCACAGACACGGTGCCCTGTATTGCGTCAAGTATGACCGGGTCAAGCGAAGATGAGAAAAGCACGTCGTGGAAGCGCTTTGTGCGGTCATATAATGACTGATAGTTTTCGAGCGCATATGAAGCCGCGTCGCCGGCAGACGCCCAGCGGGTTGAATACCAGTTTCTCCAGGTAATGTCTTTTCCTTCTTCGTCTTTATACGGTTCCCAGTAATTTACGCAGACAGGGATATACCAGGAAAGCACGAATCGAACCGAGCCTTTTTCCCCGGCGGCAAGCTTTACGGAAGCGCAGACGGTGCATCCGTCGTGTCCTCCGGAGGTATCATATGACCGTTCCGGCATTTCGTCTTCGGTCGAAAATTCTCTCCAGAATGTCGAAACTCCGTCCTTCCAGCCT
>JAAZGC010000216.1 GCA_012511425.1 Clostridiales bacterium
CATGGAGGGCGAAAATTACATTAAATGCGATATATCATCTGCCGATGACAGGCTAAATATCCGCGATAAAATCGATAAAGAATACGGCAGGCTTGATCTGCTTGTCAATAACGCCGGAGTTGCCTGCAAAGTGCGGTTAGATATACTTGAAACCACAGAGGAAAGCTATGACCGTGTTACGGGAATCAACACCAAGGGTACTTTCTTCATGTGTCAGGTTTTTGCCAATTATATGATAGAGTGCCTTAAAAAGGGACTTGAGGGTTATTCTCCCCGTATAGTGAATATCGCTTCGAATTCAAGCTATACTTCAAGCACTTCCAGAGGCGAATACTGCATATCAAAGGCGGGTGTCTCAATGATAACCCTGCTGTTCGCCGACAGGTTGGCTGAATACGGTATACCTGTTTTTGAAGTGCGTCCCGGAATAATCAAAACGCCGATGACTGAAGTCGTCACGCAAAGATATGATAAGCTCATAGCCGAGGGGATAACACCGATAAAGCGCTGGGGAACTCCCGAAGATGTGGCTAACTGTGTTTTCGCGGCGGCAAGCGGCCTGCTTGACTTCGGAACCGGAACAGTTCTGAATGCTGACGGCGGTTTTCATATCAGAAGATTGTGAGTTTATTATGAAAACATTGACTTATTCCGCAGTTGTCATAGGCTCCGGCTGCGCCGGATACAGTTGTGCCGACCGGCTTTATGATTTCGGGGTGACTGATATCGCTCTCATAACCGAAGGCAGGAATATGGGGACTTCGCGAAATACCGGCTCCGACAAGCAGACATATTATAAAATAAGTCTGTGCGGGGACGACGGCGACAGCGTAATCGAGATGGCGAAGACTTTATTCTCCGGCGGTTCAATGGACGGAGATAACGCGCTCTGCGAGGCGGCTAATTCTGCACGCTGCTTCATGAAATTAACCGACCTTGGAGTTCCCTTTCCGACAAATGAATACGGTGAATTTGTCGGATATAAAACAGACCACGACCCGTCAAGACGGGCTACATCGATAGGACCTTACACATCAAAACGAATGACCGAGGTTCTCGAGAAGTCGGTTCTCCGTAAAAACATCCCGGTTTTAGAAGGGTATCAGGTAATTAAGCTGCTTGTTGACGACGGGAAAATAACCGGACTTTTGATGCAGGATTTGAATCTAACCGACCGTGTCGAGATTATTGCGGTTAAAACCCCGTATGTTGTCTTATGTACCGGTGGTCCTGCCGGAATTTATCGCGATACTGTATATCCGGAAAGTCAAATCGGGGCTTCCGGGCTTGCACTTGATATCGGCGCCGCCGCGCAAAGCCTTTGCGAATGGCAATACGGTCTTGCCTCTGTTGATTTCCGTTGGAATGTCAGCGGCACATATCAACAGGTGCTGCCAAGATATGTTTCAATCGACGAAAACGGCCTTGAGAGGGAGTTTCTTTCCGATTATATGTCCGATTCGGAGCTATTGACAGCTACATTTTTAAAAGGATATCAGTGGCCTTTTGATGTCAGGAAAATCAACGGCTCATCTTATATCGATCTGCTTGTTTATAATGAAACGGTTATAAAAAACCGCAGTGTTTATCTCGATTTCACCCGTGAGCCTTCGGCTCTTTCAAATGGTTTTGATCTGCTTGAACAGGAAGCTCGGAATTACCTTGAAAACTCCGGCGCGCTGATCCCGCTTCCTATTGAACGCTTAAAGAAAATGAACCAACGTGCCATTGATCTTTATGCAGATCACAGAATTGATATAACCAAAGAACCGCTCAGAATTGCCGTATGCGCACAGCATAATAACGGCGGAATATCGGTCGGCGCTGATTATCAGACGACGATAACAGGGCTTTACAGCGCCGGTGAAGCGGCGGGGACATTCGGGATTTTCAGACCGGGCGGAAGTGCTTTGAATTCGACTCAGGTAGGATCACTCCGCGCCGCGGAGCATATTGCATTTTTGGCTGACAACACCCCTTCGAAATGCTTTGAAAGCATAGCTGAAAAAATAGTTGACGAAACAAAAAGCCTGCTTAAAAAGACCGAAGGCAATTCAACTGTTTATAAAACACGAGGCGAATATCAATCGCTGATGAGCCGCTGTTTCTCGTTTATTCGTGATATCGGACAGATGGAGAAAGGAGTCAGTCTTTTGGAGGAGCGGCTAAAAACCTTTTGTGATGACAACAGATGGAATACTCCAAAAGAAGCTGCGAATCTACTTCGCAACTATGATATACTCTTGACATCCGAAGCGGTTGCAAAGTCAATGCTGTATTCGGCGAAGAAATACGGCTCTCACGGCTCCGCGTTTGTAATTGGTGAAGGCGGTTTCATGGACAGAAATCCCAAGCCGTCAAACGATGAAATACAGGGAGTTGTGATAACGGCAGTTAAGGAGAGCTGCGGTTCAGTCCGGGTTTCCGAGCGTCCGGTCAGGCCGATACCCGAGCGTGATCTATGGTTTGAAAGGGTGTGGAACAATTACATAAAAACGCATGATAAATGATAAACAAAGCGCCGAAAATTATACGGCGCAAAGGTCAAAATATCAGAACATCTGTTTTAATATTCAAACTCCTTGTCACAGAGAGCTAAAACCAGACTGACACAGCTTTCGGCATCGGAAAGATCGCAGAGTTCAGCTGAAGTGTGAAGATATCTCATAGGTATGCCGATCGCGCCGGCGCGGCAGCCGCGTCCTATCTTTTGCATAGGAACAGCATCGGTGCCTCCGGCGCTGGTTACCAGACGCTGATAGAATATTCCGTTATCCTCACAGGCTTTTATCATATCTTTTACAAGCTTATAATCAAAGACTATGGTGGAATCTCGGATTTGAACTACCGTTCCTCCGCCGACTGATGTTTCTACCGGCGCAGCGCCGGGGGTATCCCCGGTGGCGCAGACATCAACGGCAATACCTATGTCCGGCTGAATTTCGAAAGATGCGACGGAACCGCCGACAGCCGGCAGGGCGGTTTCTTCCTGAGCCGTAAATACGAAATAAATGTCGTTGTATGGTCTTTTTCCGCTCTTATTGAGTTTTTCTGCCGCACTGATCAATACGGCACAGCCAATCCTGTTATCAATCGGCCGACCGGCAACGGTATTGCCGGCGAGACGAACAAGGTATCCTTCGGCTGAGAATGTATCACCTACATTAACATATTTCAAAGCTTCATTGCGGCTGCGGGCTCCGATATCCACATACATTTTTTGAGGCTCGGGAGTGCCGCTGCCCGATTCGGCAATTACCATCCCTTTTGCACCGCTTTCAAATATGACATCACGGAAAGCTGTCGACATCCAGTTGGGAAAGCCGTTGTTGGTAAAGCGGATGAAGCCGTTATTATCTATCTTGGTGACAATCATGCCGACTTCATCGGTATGGGCGGCATACAATAGTTTTTTCTTATTTTCACCATCGCCGCGGATTAAGCAAATAACATTTCCGACAACATCGATCGAGCATTCGTCGGCAAGCGGCTTCATTATATCCGAAATTATCTGAGCGATATTGTGTTCCCTTCCGGGACAAGCCCTTATCGATATAAGCTTTGACAGTAAATCAAACATTGCGTTCCTCCGGTATTATATTAAGTGTTATTACAATATTATAACTTAATATCTAAAGAAAATCAAATCTTTTTTGATAATATACGGTTTTGTTTTTTGATGATCAAGTCAAACAATTTATGATTTTATAGGAGTAAATTATTATGTCAAGAAAAGAGAACGCCCTGAAGTATTTTACAGCACAGGAAAATGAATGGAGAATCAGGTGTGATGCCGGGATCGAGCTATACAGAAAAGGCAGCGGCGTCATAAATATAAAGAACCGCGACGGCAGCCCGGTTGAGGGTGAGGTTAAAGTCAAACTGAGGCAAAAAAGTCACGAATTCAGATTCGGAGCAAATATATTTATGCTCGACGAGTTTGAGACCGAAGAAAAGAACCGGATATACAGAAAAAAATTTCCGGAGTTTTTAAACCTTGCCACTGTTCCATTTTATTGGAGCGATCTTGAACCGGAGGAAGGAAAACCGAGATTTACCGCAGATTCTCCGAGAGTTTATCGCAGACCGGCAACTGATCTCTGCGTTGATTACTGCCTCGAAAACGGAATCGAACCTAAGTGCCACTGCTTGAACTACGATAACTTTGTACCGGATTGGCTCAGGAATGACACTTCCGAAGTATATAAAAAGAAACTTGACAGACGCATGAGGGAAATATCCGAGCGATATGCCGACAAGATTCCGTCATTTGAAGTTACAAACGAAACGCTGCAGGGGTTCAGTCCGATACATTCGAAATTCTACTATGACGATGATTTTCTCGACTGGAGCTACCGCACAGCCGCAAGACATTTCCCTCTGAACCGGCTTATTATAAATGATTACGACATATGGACTCCGGGGGGATACAACGATCGCTGCTTATATTATATGCAGATAGAAAGGCTTTTGTCGAGAGGCATTACACATCTTGACTCAATAGGAATGCAGTTTCACAGCTTTTTCTCTCGGGAAAGCGAAGCATCCATGGCGAATCAAAGATATAATCCGGAAAATCTTTACAGGCTGATGGATAATTACGCTCGTCTCGGTAAAAACCTTCAGATTACCGAAATGACAATACCCGCTTATTC
>JAAZGC010000217.1 GCA_012511425.1 Clostridiales bacterium
AACGGCGCGCCGCTGATGAACGCAAACCCGAACGAGCGCCGCTTCGCCGATACGCACAACCTCTTTTACGACTACGCCGGAAAAAATCTCTTCGGTTCGATATCTTTCGGCAGAGCCCAGAATACCGGTCATTTCGGCGACAGCCTCATCTCCGACCCGCTCTTCTTCGACGCGGAAAATCGGGATTTCACCCTGAATCTGAACTCCCCCGCGCTGGCGCTCGGATTCAAGCCGACGGATTACAGCCAGGTTGGCAGTTGCCGCCGCATTGGCGGCGGCTGAGAGTTTCGCCTGTGGCAATACTCTCTCGTCCCTGACTTGCACCGAAAGGTGCAAGTCGCGAATATTGCCTCCGGCAATATATCGCCGTTTCAAAGTTAAGTCATTACTTATGTTTTTTCTGAAATAGATTTTTCTTGGCAAAATCAAATAAATTCAGCTGACAATTGTTGTCGTTTGTCACAAAAGTTTTCGTGTAGGGGAAAAAGTCCCGCTGAATAACAAAACTAAAATACCAACGAAAGGCACTTCACCAAATGACAAAACCTTACGCCGACATGACTAAAAACGAACTCGCCGCCGAGCTTGCGGCGCTCCGCAGCCGCTACGAAGACTTCAAAGCCGCCGGCCTCTCCCTCGATATGTCCCGCGGAAAGCCGGACGCCGCTCAACTTGACCTGACGGAAGATATGCTCGGCCTGATTTCAAAATCCGCCGACTGCTACTCGGAGGGCGGCGCTGACTGCCGCAATTACGGCCTGCCCGACGGCTTGCCGGAAACTAAGCGCCTGTTCGCGGAGCTGCTCGAAGTCAAGCCGGAAAATATCATCATCGGAGGCAGCTCGTCGCTGAATCTGATGTACGACGCGGTCGCCCGCGCCATGCTGTACGGCGTTGTCGGCTCGGAGAGACCGTGGTGCCGCGATAAAGTGAAATTCCTCTGCCCCGTCCCCGGCTATGACCGCCATTTCGCGATCTGCGAATCGCTCGGCATCGAGATGATAAACGTCGATATGACCTCCGAAGGCCCGGATATGGACGCAGTCGAGCGCATTGCCGCCTCCGACCCTGCCGTCAGAGGGCTCTGGTGCGTGCCGAAATATTCAAATCCGCAGGGAATTACCTGCAGCCCCGACACCGTCCGCCGCCTCGCGCGGATGAAGACCGCCGCCCCCGACTTCCGCATCTTCTGGGACAACGCCTATTTAGTCCACGACTTTTACGACGAGAGCGACTTCCTTTTGAACCTCAACAGCGAATGCCTCGCCGCCGGCACTGAAGACCGTGTATTTGAGTTCGTCTCGACATCGAAAATCAGCTTCCCCGGAGCCGGCGTCGCCGCCCTCTGCGCATCTCCCGCGAACATCAAGCAGATAATGAGCGTCGTGACTATCCAGACAATCTGTTTCGATAAGCTGAATATGCTCCGCCACACCCGATATTTCAAGTCGGCCGACGACATCCGCCGGCATATGCGCCGCCACGCCGAGCTGCTCCGCCCGAAATTCGAAACCGTCCTTGAAATCCTCGACCGCGAGCTTACCCCGGCCGGAATCGGCGAATGGTTCCCCCCGCGCGGCGGATATTTCATCAGCCTCGACCTGCCCGACGGCACCGCCCGCCGGACATACGATCTCTGCGCCGCCGCCGGCGTAAAGCTGACCCCCGTCGGCGCGACCTTCCCCTACCGCCATGACCCGCACGACCGCAACCTGCGGATAGCGCCGTCATACCCCCCGCTGAAAGAGCTGAAAGCGGCCGCGGAGGTTTTGTGCGTTTGCGCGAAGATGGCGTGGATTGAGCATGAGTAACACCGGCAGGCGTTATCCGCCGCCGAGTTAAAATAAACACAAAAACAGACGCCATTCCGGCGTCTGTTCCTTATTATATAATATTTTAACCATCAGAATCAAGTTCCCCCAGTTTCGCTCCCCCAAGCCTCTCCCCCACAGCTCCCCCCGGATGAATCTCCGCAAACGCCTCGGCTCCTCCGCCTTTCCTCCTCAGTATCTCGCACTGAATTGCGTCGAACAGCACCGAAAAGACGGTAAAACTCGTCGTCCCCTGGACGTTGTGCGGGTCTATCTCCCGCGTTATCGACACAAGCAGCACGATATCGGCGCCTTTTGCGAGCGGCGAGTTCTCGTTTTCCGTCACTACGATAATCTTCGCGCCCCGATTGCGGGCGATTTCCTGAATCGGCAGCAGCTCCGGCGTCCTGCCGCCGCGGGAGGCGATAACCATCACCGAAGACGCCGAAACAAAGCCCATCTCGCCGTGAGTGGCGTCGTTGGTCGAGATGAAGCGGGCAGGAATCTCGGCGCAGTTGAGCAGATGAACGAAATGGTCGAGCACATATCCCGAATGTCCGCAGCCGGACGCGGCGGCGGTGGAGCAGGACATCAGCGCCGAAACGGCGGCGTCAAACGCCTCCGGGCATATGCGGCTATATCCGCGATAAAGAGCGTCCGCCTCGATGGCAACGGCCTCCGCCAGAACGGGCACGCGGATTTTATCCATATTATCCGTCTTATCAATATTATCCATATAATTCACCTCAAAAACCAAAGACGAGCCGGAATTTATGCGGTTTTTCAAAACCGCCTGTCCGGTTCGCCGATGTTTAATTTATTGCATGATCGGTTCTTCATTAAAATCCAGCAAATCCGACAGAATATAATTCGACACATACATCCCCGCCGGAGTCAGCCGCCAGGAATCATTTTCCCGCACCATATACCCCCCGCGCAGCAGCCGCAGAAGATCGACCTGATAGCGGTCGGCGAAGCTCTCGCCGAACCGGGCGAGGTAGTCGCTGTCGGAAATCCCCTCGGCAAGCCGCAGCCGGAGCATGATATATTCCTGCCGAACATCCTCGTCCGAGTCGTATTCGTCCTCGTCGTAAAGCGGCTTTAAGTTGCCGTCGGCGCGCATAATATTGATATAGCTGTCGATATCCCGGGCGATCCGCGTCCGCCTTCGCCCGTAAAATGACGCCGCGGCGGCGCCGAAGCCAAGGTACTCCCCGCCTCTCCAGTACCGCAGATTATGCCGGCTCTCCCGCCCCGGCTTTGCAAAATTGGATATCTCATACTGCGCATACCCCGCCGAGCCGAGGCAATCGACCGCCGCGATGTACATTTCATACATCTGATCGTCGGAGGGCAGCAGGAGCTGATCTTTCACCGCCTCAAACGGCGTTCCCGGCTCAACTGCAAGGCCGTAAAGCGAGATATGCTCCGGACCGAGCGAAATGACGTC
>JAAZGC010000218.1 GCA_012511425.1 Clostridiales bacterium
GAACGGAGGGACAAAATGAGCGCCGCCGAAAACAATCAGAATACCTATAACGTCCTCGGCGCTTCCTCTACCAAGGAAGAAGTCCACAAGGCGATCGCTAAGCTCGACCGGGGGATTTACACCGGCGCTTTCTGCAAGCTGATAGCCGACCCGGCGGGCGACCCCGACTGGTGCGCCGCAATGCACGCCGACGGCGCGGGGACAAAATCCTCCCTCGCCTATCTGATGTTCCGGGAGACCGGCGATTTCTCCGTCTGGCGCGGAATCGCCCAGGATTCCCTCGTCATGAATCTTGACGACATACTCTGCGTCGGCGCGACATCCGGATTCGTTATTTCCAACACCATCGACCGCAACGCCCATCTCGTCGACGGCCGTGCGATAACCGAAATTATCGCGGGCTACGCCGATTTTATCGACACCCTCTCCGAATACGGCATCGATATACAGATGTCCGGCGGCGAGACCGCCGACGTCGGCGACCTTGCGAGAACGGTCATTGTCAACTCGACCCTCTTTATGCGTATGCGCCGGGAAGACGTCGTCAACTGCGACAATATCCGCCCCGGAGACGTTATCGTCGGGCTGGCTTCATACGGCCAGTGCCGCTATGAGAAATCATACAACGCCGGAATGGGCTCGAACGGCCTTACCGCCGCCCGCCATCTGCTGCTCTCAAACGAATATGCGGAAAAATACCCGGAAACCTACAGCCCGACCATTCCGAAAGAAAAAGTCTACTGCGGCAGCTTTAACGTAACCGATCCGCTGCCGGGAACCGGCGTTTCGGTCGGCGCCGCGATACTCTCCCCGACCCGGACATACGCTCCTGTCATAAAGGACATCCTCGACAGCTGCCGCCCGTCGGTACACGGCATTATCCACTGCACCGGCGGCGGGCTTGTCAAATGCCGCGGATTCGGACACGGGGTGAAGTATGTGAAGGACGACCTCATCGACGTCCCGCCGCTCTTCCGCGCCGTATATGAGACCGGCTCGATCAGCCTCAAAGAGATGTACCAGACCTTCAACATGGGCTGCCGGCTTGAAATCATCCTGCCTGAATCCGCCGCATACGGAATCCTTGAAATCGCAAGGAAATACGAGATACAGGCGAAAATCGTCGGCCGTGTTGAAGCGCAGGCAGAAGGGGATGCAAACTCGGTCGAGATACACGACCGGATCGAAGGGCGAATTTTCAGATACTGAATGACATAACAAGAAAAAGCTGTATATAATGAAATGAAACACCGAATTTTAACAGTCAGCTCCGCAAACCTCGACCTTGATGCGAAGCTTAAGACGGCGCCCGAGGGCGGCCAGACAGTGATAGGGACCGAATATTTCTATGTTCCCGGCGGCAAGGGGGCAAATTCCGCCGTAACCGTCGCCCGCCTCGGCTTCGACTCCATCCTCTGCGCGCGTCTGGGGCAGGATTCCGCCGCCGAGCGGCTGCTGTCGCTCTACCGCGCCGAGGGAATTGACACCCGCTTCATCGCCCGCGACTCGGTAAACCCGACCGGGCTTGCGCTGATACTGATTGAGGAAAGCGGTCAGAACCGGATTGTCGTTTATCCCGGCGCAAACATGGCGCTTTCTCCCTCCGACGCCGAATACGCCTTCACCGCCTACCCCGACGCGCTGCTGATGCAGCTTGAGATAGGTAGGGAAACCATCCTATGGTCGGCGGAAAAGGCGCGGCGGCAGGGGATTCCCGTCATAGTCGACGCCGGTCCCGCCGTACCGGATTTCCCGCTCGAGCAGCTGGGTCCGGTCGACATCTTCTCGCCGAACGAAAGCGAATGCGCCGCCTATACCGGGATAACCCCCTCCGGCGCCGACTCCTGCTTCGCCGCCTGCATGGCGCTGGAGAAGCGCATCAAAGCCAAATACTACGTGCTTAAGCTGGGCGGCCGCGGCTGCTATGTCTACGACGGCAAATACTGCCGCTCCTTTTCGCCGTATGAGGTCGATGTCGTCGATACAACCGCCGCCGGAGACGCCTTCACCGCCGCGCTCACGGCGGAATACCTTTCAAGCGGCAGCATCTCCCGCGCCGCTGTCTTTGCAAATGTCGTCGGCAGCCTTACCGTCTCGAAATCCGGCGCGTCGTCGAGCATCCCGACGCTCGCGGAGGTAAGACGGTTCATGGGCGAGAGGGATATACAGCTGAAATAGGCGGGAGCGCTGCTTTTATAAAATACCAGAAATATTCCCGGAAGACTTTTCTTCCGGGTTTTTGCGTCGTATTAAAATCGTAAAATAATCTTCGGCAAAATTTTACCAAAGCTTGAAAAACAGCAGAATGTGTAGTATAATACAGTTAACGACATATGATATCCGCAGAAAGTGTGATGAAATGAAGCAATTAAAAGCCACGGCGATATTTCTTCTCGCGGCGGTAATGATAACCGCTTTTGCCGCCTGCGGATCCGGCAGTTCTCCCGATCCGTCCGTTACAACGGCCGAATCGCCGGCCGACACCGCGACTGCCGCCGAAAGCGAGACCTTCTACTCGCATCCTTCGCTGCCGAACAAGGATTACGGCGGGGCGGAGTTCCGGATAATCACCTCCGACAACCTGCCGGTCGCAGAGGAGGAACAGACCGGCGAGATCGTAGACGACGCGCGCTACAAGCGAAATCTCGCGATCGAGGAAAAGTATAGCATCAAATTCACCGAAAAGCAGATTCCCGCCGGTGACTACCCCAAGCTTACCGAAACCTTCAAAAATTCGGTGCTTGCCGCATCCGATGATTTCGACCTCTGCCGCTGCATCATGCGCGACGCCTTTTCAATGGCGCTTCAGAATTACCTGCTGCCGACCGAGGCGCTGCCCTACGCAGACTTTGACAGCCCCTGGTATGTAAAGCTGGTAAACGACGCGCTCAGCATCGGCGGTAAGTATTATCTCTGCTACACCGACGAATGCATGGGCGTGTTCACCGAGGTGAGCTGTATCTTTTTCAATAAGGATATCGTCGAAAATCTGGGGCTTCCCTCTCCGTATGACGATGTCCGAAGCGGCAGCTGGACGCTCGACCGGTTTTACGAAAACGGCATGGCGGCGATAAACGACGTCAACGGCGACGGCAAGTACACAATCGAGGGCGGGGACGTCTTCGCCGTCGTCGGCGAATATGACCGCTATCTTGTCCCGATGTGGCAGGGAGCTGACTGCATGATGGTGCGCAAGGACGAAAACGACATTCCGTATTTTTCGGCGATAAACGACGAGCGCTTCATCGGCATAGCGCAGGAGCTTTTCGATTATTTCATGACCGACGGCTTCTATTACGACGGCTTTATAAACGTCCGCTTCCATGAAGACGAAAGGCTTGTTGACAACGGGCACTTCGCCGACGGGCAGTCGATATTCATCCATTCCGGTTTCGGAGACGCCGTTAGCTTCCGCGATATGGAATCGGATTTCGGCATAGTTCCGCTCGCCAAATACGACGAAGCGCAGGATCATTACTGCAGCCGGATCGCCGACGGCTGGCTGCTGATCGTACCGGCTCACGCTCCAGATCCTGAAAAGACCAGCATTGTCATCGAAGAGCTGGCTATCGGGACGAAAAACCTGATAATCCCGGCGTATTACGAAAACGCGCTTAAGAACAAGTATATACGCGACGACGACACCCTCGAGATGCTCGAACTGATACAGGCGAACAAGGTGATCGACCTCGGCGACACCATCTGGTTTGCGGATATCCGCGGACCGTTCACCTCAAGCGTTTACTACGAAAAGAAGGGCAACGTCGCCTCCGAGCTTGCGAAGATGGAGAAAAAGGTAAACAAAGTCATCGAAAAGGCGCTTAATCCCGGTTAATAACAAAATCCGACAAGCAAATAGCGTCGTTGACGGAAAAATTCGACGCAATGGAATGAGACACCCGCGACAGATTAAATGAGGTTTTATAAATGATACGTCCCGCAAGAGCGGAAGACATCCCGCATCTCCATCGGCTTTTGGGTCAGGTGGAGCTTATCCACCACGAGGGAAGGCCGGATATTTTCAGGGGTCCCGACCCCGACGGCTCTCCCCGCCGCAAATACTCGGACGGCGAACTCGCCCTTATCCTGAAAGACGAAAACACTCCGGTTTTTGTGTATGACATGGGCGGCAATGTCGCCGGCTACGCTTTCACCGCGTTCAAACAGGTCGAGGGCGATAACATCTTAGTCGACTCGAAAACGCTGTATATCGACGACATATGTATCGACGAGACTGCGCGCGGTACGGGAATCGGCCAGGCGCTGTACGAATACGCCGAAGAATTCGCGCGGAAAAACGGCTGCAGCCGGGTTGAGCTCCGCGTCTGGACAATGAACGAACCGGCGCTTAATTTCTATCAAAAAATGGGCATGAAGCCGCTGTATATCTACATGGAAAAGCAGCTCGGAGAGTGAAAGCGGCGCTTTGCGAAAAACTCCCCCGCAAAACACTTATAATCAAAAAAACGGCTCGATAAAGAGTCGTTTTTTCTGTCGGACATCACCGTATAAAAAAACAGTCCTTTACAGAACTGTTCTCTATCTGCGGGGCTTTGCCAAAAGTCCCGCGACCATTTATATAACAAAAAACGGTTCAAAAAACCGAACCGTTTTCATCATGGAGCTGGTAATCGGATTCGGACCGATGACCTCGTCCTTACCAAGGACGCACTCTACCTACTGAGCTATACCAGCGTTTTTTACAACGCCTGTATATTATACCAAATCAAAGCCGTTTTGTCAAGCCTTTTTGCGAAAATAATTGCCTGACCGAATCAGAACCGCCCATTCACAGCCCATTGCCCAAAAGTTTTTGAAGAGAGCGCGAGAGGAACTTTTTGAAAAAAGTTCCTCTCGCATAAAAGCTTCTCGTTATCTTATTACTTAATATCGACAGCTTTGCCGGTTCTCGCCGACTCGTAGATGGCGTCGATCATCTTCATCAGGATAACGCCGTCTTCGCCGGGGGCGCGGTTGGGAGCCTTGCCTTCGGCGGCGTCGACGAAGCCGCGGATTTCGTCGTTAAAGGCGCGGGTGAAGTCGAAGCCGGGGGCGCTGCTCGGACTGATGTCGATGAATCTGCCCGCCATGTCGGTGTAGATGGTGAACGGCGACATATTCACGCCGCCTTTGGTGCCCATCAGCTCGATATTGCCGGTGTCGCGGGCGATGTTCAGGTTGAAGCTGGCTTCCATCAGCATGGTGAGCCCGGAATCGAAGCGGATCATGGCCGAGGTGAAGTCCTCGACGTCGTATTTGTACTTTGACGCCGAAGTGGTCGCCGACCACGCCGTTTCGCCGCCGGCGGCGCGGTTGTTGCCTAAATTCTTGTATGTCACGCCGTACGCCTGAACAGGCTTCGGAAGACCGGAAAGGTATCTTACCAGGTCCATGACATGGACGCCTAAGTCGATGAGCGGACCGCCGCCGGAATATGAAAGGTCGCCGAACCAGCCGCCCGGGAAGCCGCTCTTGCGCAGATAGGTGGCTTTCGCGTAGTAGACGTCGCCGATTACTCCGGCCTTTTTAAACGCCAGAACCGCGTCGGCGTCGGCGCCGAAACGACGGACAAATCCGACCTGAAGCACCTTGCCGCAGGCTTTCGCCGTGTCGAGCATCTCCTGCGCTTCAATCGCGTTCATCGCCATCGGCTTCTCGCAGATGACGTGCGCGCCGCCCTTCAGCGCGGCGATTGTCGCGCCTTTGTGCGCCGAGTTCCAGGTAGTGACGGAGACGAGATCGATATCCTCTTTCTCCATCATCTCGTTGTAGTCTTCGTAGACTTTCTTAATCCCGTAATTCTTCGCGTAAGCCTCGGCTTTCGGAAGATCGATGTCGCAGCAGGCGACGACTTCGACGCGGTCCTTTATCGCAAGATAGCCGGTCATGTGGCAGTGCGATATCCCGCCGCATCCGATAATGGCAGCTCTGAGTTTTGCCATGATATGTACCTCTTTATTTTTATTTTTGCGAATCTCGCGCTCTCTTCAAAAATTTTACGTCAACTTTGTGTTATGAGTGGGGCTTGTTTATTATATCATATTTTGGAGTCTTTGTCTACTGTGCTTATAGTATAATATTCCATTCCAATACCACTTTCAGCACCTAAAGGTTCGCTCATACTAAGCAGGTCGGGATTATATACTTCCTGATACAACCCCGTGATCGGATAAAGATTTAATTCTGACATGTTAAAAACTCCTTTCAAATCAAAAATCAAAAATTCTTTTGGGATTGGATATAAGCATTTGGTTAATATCATGATCGGAAAAACATACTTTTTTAAGTGCTGGAATTATAAAATCAAATA
>JAAZGC010000022.1 GCA_012511425.1 Clostridiales bacterium
CAGGTCAAATAAAAATACGCGGAATTCTCGAATTCAAAAGACAGCTGCATTCGTAGGTTATCGTTCCGGCTTTGCGTGCAAAATCTTCTATCGGGTTTGTGTCCGTTATTACCCCGACTTCATCTAATAACCTGACATCGAGTCCGGTCACGTCAATCATGCACTGGTCCATGCAGATACGGCCTATTATCGGCCGTTTTTCACCGTTGATTTCAACCGTCATTCCCGAATAAGCACGTATAAAACCGTCGCCGTAACCCAAGGGCAGCGTTGCAACGAGGGTGTCACGCTGCGCTGTCCATGTCGCTCCGTAGCTGACGCTCTCACCTGCGTTTATTCTGTGGATATTGATTATCCGGCTTTTCAGACTCAATACATGTTTGATACCGAATTTCGAAACCGGCTCCATATTATCCGAAGGCTGCATACCGTAAAGCATTACTCCCGGACGAACCATGTCAATGACAGCATCGGGACGCTCTATTACGGCGGAGCTTGCAGAAATATGCTTTAATCCGATTGAAACGCCGCAGGTTTCGAGAGCAGCCGTGAAGAACCGAAATTTTTCAATCTGAACATCAGTCATCGGATTCCCCGGCTCGTCGGCACATGCAAGATGGGAAAAAACTCCGGTTATATCGTAGCACGGAAGTTTTGACACCTCGGCAGCATCGTTGACTCCATTCCTGTCGGCTCTGAATCCGATGCGATTCATACCTGTATCGACTTTGATATGTGCTTTTATCCTGCGTCCGGAAAGCGCTTCCGCGAAACGCTTTGCGTATTCAAGCGAATACAAGGTTATAGTTATATCGTTTTCGGACAGGATTCCGGCGTATGACGGGTCGGCGGAACCGATTATCATAACAACGCAGTCGGGGCCGAGAACGTTTCGGATCTCAACGGCTTCGTCTGTATGAGCCACCGCAAAGTCTCTTGCGCCGGCTTTATAAAGCTCTTGCGCACACCTGACAGCACCATGACCGTAAGCGTCGGCTTTTACAATACACATTAAACGGCTGTCACGGACAATTGTTTTTATTATGCGGTAATTATCCCGAAGTCTCGATAAATCTATGTATGCTTTTGTATATGCTGATGCTTTAAGGTCTTCCGTCTGCCCCATCGGTACTGTCTCCGTAATGTGAGAGTTCAACATGTGACTTCGCTTAAAACGGTTATCGCATTAAACAGCTTTGCCTGTTTTAAAATCTTTTTGGTAGCTTCAAAAAACAGGACACATTTTTCATCGTTTTCGTCATTGAAAAGACAGTAATAGCAGTCGGGAGCATCGGTCGATGAAGTGGCATCATAAACATTCTTGATAGAAGGATCCTCCGCTGCCGCCTTATACTGATCCTTATACGGGGCGATAGCGGTCATATCGGTAAACTTTTTTACCAGCCATTCCTTTCGGCGCGCGTTGCCGTAAATTATATCGACACGCAGCTCTCCCGATACTACGGTATATTCATATTCAATGTCGACATATCTGAAAAGGTGTCTGAGTATAAATCCGTCAACAAAGACAAACAGCGGAATGGTCCACAGCATGAAGGTAAACTTTATGTCACCTATTTTTATCATACTGAGAAGAAAAGGGATAAAAAGAAACGCTATCAGCCCGGCACGCACGCCGATTCGCTGCCATCTGTATTTTCCCTGCACTTTTTTCCTTACCCGATATTCTGCGGTGTTAAGCGATAATTCATTCTGCACTTCAAATACCTCTTGTTATACATAATCACATGAATCCGGCCACAATATTAGTTATAATTATAACACACTATGATTAACTTTTCAATACGATAAACTTACAATTTTAACGATATCCGAGAAGTTTACCGATTATATGCCAAATCGGAGAATTTACAAAAAACGCTTGTCTTAAAACATCAAATGGTATAAGATATATATACAACAAAACAGGGGGAAAAACAATGAAAGCCATTATAACGGTTACCGGACGCGACAGCATGGGAATTATCGCCAAAGTCGCGACAGCCTGCGCCGATGTCGATGTGAATATTATAGATATATCACAATCGGTGCTGAAAGAATATTTCGCAATGATTATGCTCGTTGATATCGATAAGATTAATATTCCCTTCACCGCATTTGTCGACCGAATGACCGAACTCGGCCGCAGCACCGGACTCGACATCCACACCATGCACGAAGATATCTTCAATGCAATGCACCGAGTCTGACTTCGAGGTATTTAAATGATAAACTTCAACACTGAAGATATTCTCGAAACAATTAATATGATTCGGGAGGAGAATCTTGACATCCGGACAATCACCGTCGGGATATCTCTTTTCGACTGCGTTTCGGACGATGCAGACATCCTGTGCAGCCGTATTTACGACAAGATAAACCGGACGGCGGAGAATCTTATTAAAACCGGCGAAGATATTGAAAAGCAATACGGCATTCCGATAATCAACAAGCGCGTTTCGGTAACTCCGATTTCGCTTATCGGCGGACGACTTACGAGCGATGGCTACATCAAAGTTGCCAAAACTCTCGATCGGGCAGCAAAATCGCTCGGTATAAACTTTATCGGCGGTTACGGAGCATTGGTTCAGAAGGGTTATACCACGCAGGCTCGTGCTCTGATAGACTCGATCCCGCAGGCGCTTTCTGAGACCGACTTTGTCTGCTCTTCAGTAAATGTCGCATCGACCAAAGCCGGAATAAACATGGATGCGATCAGGCACTGCGGAAAGACTGTCAAGGAACTGGCGTATCTTACAAAGGAAAAGGACTCGATAGGCTGCGCCAAATTTGTCGTATTTGCAAATGTGCCAGACGACAACCCTTTTATGGCCGGTGCTTTCCACGGCATCGGAGAAGGCGACTGCTGCATTAACGTCGGCGTTTCCGGTCCTGGAGTCGTTGCTGCAGCGGTCAAGAATGCCGGGGACTGTGATCTTTCAGAGCTTGCCGATATAATCAAGCGAACCGCTTTTAAGATTACCCGCATGGGTCAGCTTGTTGCGCATGAGGCTTCGAGGCTGATGAATATACCATTCGGTATTGTTGACCTTTCACTCGCGCCGACTCCCGCAGTCGGAGACTCCGTAGCATTGATACTTGAAGAGATGGGGCTTGAAAAATGCGGCGCTCACGGTACTACCGCCTGCCTTGCGATGCTGAACGACGCGGTAAAGAAGGGCGGTGTCATGGCTTCAAGTCATGTCGGCGGACTTTCCGGCGCCTTTATTCCGGTTTCCGAGGATGCGGGGATGATCGACGCCGTCAGCTGCGGAGTGCTGACTCTCGAAAAACTCGAGGCAATGACAGCGGTCTGCTCCGTCGGTCTTGACATGATAGTAATATCTTATGATACTCCGGAAGACGTAATCTGCGGTATAATCGCCGATGAGATATCGATCGGCGTCGTTAATACTAAGACTACCGCCGTCCGCCTGATTCCGGCTTTCGGAAAGAAAGTCGGTGACAGGGTATGCTTCGGCGGACTTTTGGGCGAAGCGCCGGTAATCGCCGTTAATACAAGCTCACCGTCGAAGTTTATAAGCCGCGGGGGACGCATACCTGCGCCGATACACAGCCTTAAGAATTAATTACTCCAAAAACAAAGAGGGTTTCAGGAGATTTTCCTTTAACCCTCTTTTATTATGCTGATTTATTTTGCCGCAGCGGCAGCAGTCTGCTTTTCCGAGTGTTTTTCAGCCTGAGTGCGCTCGACATCCTGAGACATCTTACGCTGTGCCATAACGAGCTTCCAATAAATTCCCTTGAGTGCAAGCAGTTCCGAGTGTGTGCCGAATTCGGCGACACGGCCGTGATCGAGTACCAAAAGCTTATCTGCGTTGCGCAGGGTCGATAAACGGTGGGCTATGGCAAGAGTGGTGCGATTTTTAACAAGTTTGGTCAATGCATCCTGAATAAGCTTTTCCGTTTCGGTATCAAGCGAAGCGGTTGCTTCGTCAAGAATGAGTATCTTCGGGTCGTGAATTATGGCGCGGGCAATGGCAATACGCTGGCGCTCTCCGCCGGACATCGAATAACCTTTCTCCCCGACAAGGGTGTTATATCCTTCCGGGAGATTGATTATAAAGTCATGTGCATTGGCGGCTCTTGCGGCGCGGATTACTTCCTCTTCGGTAGCGAAAGGCTTTGAATATCGGATATTGTCCTGAACGGTACCCGAGAAAAGGAATGTCTCCTGAAGCACGACGCCCATCTGGGAACGAAGCGCAGTCTGCGATATATCCTTGATATTGACATCATCTATCATTATCGCGCCTTCGTTTACGTCATAGAGACGCATAATCAGGTTGATAAGGGTTGACTTTCCGGAACCGGAATGTCCGACGATTCCTATCATCTCACCCGGCTCAATACGCACCGATACATTTTCAAGCACCGGGTTATAGCTCTCGTAACCGAAAGTGATATTCTTCACATCGATCTCGCCTTCGATTGAAATATCGAGAGGGAGTCCGATATCCTGAACATCCGGCTCCTCTTCAAGTATTTCAAATACTTTTGAGGCTGATGTAAGGAAGTTGGATATATTGCGCGGGATAAAGGTTATATACATCAGCGGGGCGTAAACCATGTTGGCGTAGCTGTTTATCTGATGCAGGAATCCGAGTTCCATTTTGCCGCGGAAAATCATCATATAACCGTAAAGCAGTATGAAATATGAGCCGATACGGATCAGAAGGCCGAGCAGCGGGAAAATGGTATCGAATACTTTTGCATTGGACTCGCTCTGGTTCGATGATTTTATCGATGATTCCTTGAAGCGTTCGATCTCATATTCTTCCATTCCGAAGCCTTTAACGACACGGATGCCGTTAAGTATGTCGTGAAGCAGATAACCGGTTCGAGTCGACAACACCCAAAGCTTGCGGTTTCGGTTGCGGACAAAATCCCAGACCTTGCTCGTTATTAATACAACAAGCGGTATCGGAACGAAAATAAACAGGCACATCTTCCAGTTCATGAAAGCCAGCACCGGCAGTGAAATGAAGAAAGTAACGATCTGAATGAAGTATGTCGGCAGCTGGTTTGTGACAAAGCCCTGCATGACGCTGGTATCACTGTTGACACGACCCATCAGGTCACCGGTGGTTCGGCGCTGGATTGAGGATAGTGAAAGCGACTGGAGCTTTTCATAAAGAACCGTTTTCAGCATCAATGTGAATTTGTTGCCTGCGATTGCCGAGAAACGCCCCTGAAGAACACCGAGAGCGCGCTGGAAAAGGTCAATGGAAACTATTGCGATTACAATTGCTATAAATCCGCTCATCGGACCGTGAATTCCCGACGACGGGTTGATATATTTGTCGATGGCCTGACCTTCAATATAAGGCACGACAAACTGGAATATAACGCTGAAAACGGCAACCAGAAACGGGAATGACATCATCAGCCGAATACCCTTGGTCATTGCAAAGAGTTTCTTATATATCTCTTTTTTGTCCATGCAATAAGGGCAGATTGTCGTTGCATTGATATACGGGCGGTTGCAGACCGGGCAGAAACGCTCGGGAGTGCTGTTTGTGATTGGAGTCGGCGACTTTTCGTCTTTCTGCTCGTTAAGTATCTCGCAGGCTTTGACAATAACCGCATACCGCGGCAGATCACGTCCGGAAACAAACTGGCAGATGAGGGTTGTCGCTCCGTCCACTTTGGCATAAAATCCGCAGCAGCCGTACATAACCTCGGTTTTGAAGTCAGAACTGCCTATTATAGGCCAGGTACCGAGCAGCTTGCCTTCCAGCAGCTTATACATTGTTTTGTTGGTGAATGCCATGTAACCTTTTACGAATTTATTTTCGTAAATCGTAAAAGGCAGGCAGTACATCAGTTTTTCATCCGATCCGACTGCCGCATCAAATGCGGCCTTATCATCGGCCGGAAGATCATACATCAGTTTCATATCTGATTTCTTTCCTCCGGTTGTGAGTCATCACAGATATATTTCTATCTTCTTGTAGCTTTGCGAATCAAGCTTTTCGGGTTCGGGAATCTCGAAGACATTTCCGTCGATATCATGCATTATGATGCGTCCGTCGTCAAGAACCCGGATGTTCGAAAAGGGGTTGTTCATAATAAATGTCACATTTCCGGACGAAGTTTCGGCATCCCAATAAAGATATCCGAATTTATCCTTTACCGAAATAATTTTCATAAGCTTCGGCGAGAAGTAACGGCGGTCAAGCTCTTCGAGGAAAAGCTTCTGCGTTTCGTCGTCGAAATCGGTCATGCGTCGGATCATGCCGATCTCATTTCCGCGCCCTTTGCGTTTTGCATCCGGCTCTCGTATCGAGAGGAATTCATCCGGATTTGAGATCGGGAAAGCGCGCATTATGACTACCCGCTCAAAAAATTCTGTCGTACCGTCGGGATTTGTAAGGTCAAGGGAGATCAGGTTTCCCTTTGATCTTGTGAACTTCGCATTTTCGCGGTTCAGCGGAATCGACTCTCGCCGGTGTTCAAGGATAAGATCGCCGGCATCATCTTCCTGCAGAAGCTCTTTGTCATCGTCAATGCCGGCCTTTTTATCAGCTTTGTCGTCTGAAGACTTGCTTTCGGCTTTTTCTTCTTTTTTGCTGCCGTCCGAAGTTTTTTCATTATCGGCTTCTTCAGCTGAAAGCTTTTTCTCCTTGTCCTTCGTTTCTTCCGAAGACAAGTTTTTCTCGTTCTTATTGTTATCTTTGTCAGCCACTTTTTTTATCCTCCCTGTTACATTCCCTGAAGCACTTTGCGCATAGCCTGGGTCTGAAGGGTATAGAGTCTGTAATATGTGCCCTTCTTTTCAATCAGCTCTGAGTGGGTTCCTTCTTCCGAGATTTCGCCGCTATCAATTACATAGAGGTAATTGCATTCTTTTAAAGTCGAAAGCCGGTGGGCAATCGTTATTGTAGTCCTTCCCTTTACCAGCTTATCGAGCGCATCCTGAATCAAGCGTTCGGTTTCGGTATCCATGGCGGCGGTTGCTTCGTCAAGGATAAGAATTGTCGGGTTGAGCAGCAATGCGCGGGCGATAGAGATACGCTGCTTCTCGCCGCCGGAAAGCGACCGGGAACCGGTTCCGACTATAGTTTCATATCCGTCCGGCAGGGACAGGATGAAATCATGCGCCGAAGCTACTCTCGCCGCGGCGATAACCTCATCCATTGTAGCATCCGGCTTTGCGTAACGGATATTGTCGGCTATGGTGCCTCTGAACAGGTAAATTTCCTGCGATACGATGGCGATGTTTTTTCGCATCGATTCGCCTTTTATCTGTTTTACATTCAGGCCGTCTATCGAGATCGAACCGCTTATTGTGTCATATAGACGGCTTATCAGGTTTGCGATGGTGCTCTTTCCTGCGCCTGTATGACCGACGAGGCCGACCTGGTCTCCGGCTTTTATGTGGAAGGTCATATCTTTGAGGATCGGACGGTTGGGCGCATAATGGAAGCAAACTTTTTTGAATTCAATTTCGCCGCTCATGCGGTCAATCGGAACGGCATCAGGGGCGTCTGTTATTTCCGGAACCGCGTCAATGACTTCAAACATACGCTGAGCCGAATTCATCGTATCTGTAAGCATATTGGAGAAGTTTGTAAAGAAGTTGAGCGGCCCGAATATCATTCCGAGATATCCGAAATATGTCGTGAACTGACCGTATGTCATATAGCCGTTCATGACCTGGAATCCGCCGAATCCCCAAATCGCCTTGCTCGACAGCGCTATCAGCAGGCCGATTACCGGGAATATCATCAGCGAGACCATATTTAGCTGGAGCGAGGCTTCGTAGTGCTTGTGCGCATAACCGTAGAAACGGTTAGTTTCGTCGGTTTCCTTTGCGAAAGCTTTTACAACACGAATTCCGTTTAGCGAGTCTCCAAGAACCGCATTTAGCGAAGACGAACGGCGGTAAAGCTTTGTATACATCCTCCAAAGCTTGGGCAGCATGAACTTGAACATCAAAACAACAAGCGGAACCGGGATAAATACTATAAGCGTGAGCTGCCAGTTCATCATAAAGAGGAAGATTGTCAGTCCGATGAAGTTTACTCCGTTTATGATAAGGTTCGGGACGCCGTCGATGAAGAAAGCGCGGATTCTGTCGGCGTCGTAGTTAACTCTTGTTATGAGGCGTCCTGTCTGGTTGTTATTGAAGTATGAGAGAGACAGCTTCTGCATTGCCGTGAATATGTCGAGCTTCATATCAAGCGCAACTTTTGTAGACAGATGTGCGTTGGTGCGGTTCTGCAAAATGGATATCGCGAGCGATAACAGCGCCATCAGGAAAATAATTCCGACTGCTATATAAACCCACTTTTCGCTGTGGAGTGTACCGATTTCTCTGCCGTTTACTACACCGGGCTTCGCTATAACCTGGTCATAAAGAAACTGTCCGTGGATTACGGGCGAAAGCAGGCTGATACCCGATGTCGCAACCATACAGAACAGAACGGTTATCAGCTGTACCTTAAATGAGGTGAAATATTTGAGAAGCCTTTTTACCACCGCAGACTGATTGGTGCAGGTATCGCAGATTTTGCGGTTCTGGTCTTTATAAACCTTGCCGCATTTAGGACATTTCTGATGGAACTGATCGAATATCGGGTCGTCATCCTTTACTTCGTCGCCTTTTTTCAAACGAGCGATTATATCAAGGAATGCAAAAAGCTTGCGCTTGCGTGCGTTTGTACAATACGCCAGGGTGATGGTCGGTCGTGTATCCGGCTGCGGCTCGGCTTTTTCGCTTTCGGCATCATCTTTCGGTTCTTCGAGCTCTTTGCCTATCCGCCCGAGTATCCGGTTTGATGAAACATAGTTATCGACATAAAGATTCGAAAGGTTGTTCCAGTCATATTCCTTGAAATAACCGTTCCGGAACAAACCGGTGGCTTCTTTCTCTTCTTCGTCATAGTCTTTGTTTTTGCCGCGTTTTGCTTTTTCTTCAGCTTTCTTTGTGCGGTAAACGGTTTCTGCGTCTGATGTTATGCTTATTGCATAAAACATCATTTTGGTTTTGTTTACCGCAAGCCAGGTGGTACCGAAGTTTCCTTTCACGTCAAGATCAAGCTCTATGCAGACATCAAGCTCGTCCAAATCGACGCCCCGATGACTGAAGCCGTCTCTGGCCTCGGCATCGAGTTTATCAAGTGGAAGCATATATTCCCTCCCGTGCTAAATATAAAAACTTTTAATGGTATTGATTTTTCGAAGATAATAAGGTATTATATATATAAAGCTATGATCTGCCGTATAATCCGAGGAGCAGTTATGTTCAGAAAGATCAGAAACCGTTTTTTCAGACCCAAGCCCGGCACCGTTGCATACAACCGCGAAATGGCGCGTAAGCTTAACGGACGCACTATTAAATATGTTACCGAACGCCTTGACAATACCGATATCGTTATCGGTCACAGCGGCGCTCTTATAGTCCGGGGAGATGAGTTTATCGTCTTTTCTTCGTCGGATATCGTATTCCGGACAAAGGTGGACGAACTTCAGGCATCCGAACTTCTCAGCCTTGAAGGAGTTATTCTTACCGCTCCAGATTATCAACACGGGGGAGCCGAGCGCAAGATCATCGCTTATTATACTTATTTTTTGAAGACCAATGATTAAATTTCAATCGAAACAGGACCCGAGCGTATAACCCGTTCGATTCCGAATTCACGGAATGCTTCGATAACCGTGCGGTGTCTTAAATCGTCTCCGATTACCCTGAGCACCATCGAATCGCTGCCGACCGATGCAACATCGACTTTGATTATTTCTGTGAGTTTAAGCATCTCCGGCCGCCTCGAAAGCGGACAGCAGACGCGGAGCAGCATAAGTTCCGAAGTAACATAGTCGTCGCCGTCGGCGCAAAAGACCTCGACCACTTCCATAACCCTCCCGAGCTGCCTTATAAGCAGGTCGATTATTTCGCGCTCACCAATGACGGTAATAGTCATGTGATACACATCGGGATCTTCCGTCGGTCCGGTGACAAGGCTGTCGATATTGTAGCCGCGGCGGGTGAAAAGTCCGGCTATCCTTGAAAGTACGCCGGGTTTGTTGTCGACCCGCATAATAATTATATGTCTGTTTGAATCCATATCGTTTTGCCGGCTTTTTGCCGGCTTATTTCATTTATGGCCCTGATATGAGAAATGTTCCGATGTAAGTGCGATTATACAGCTGAGATCGTCGGGTACGTTACCGTTGAGCGCGGCGCGGCACTTGCGGACTTCGCCGCATTTGCGGCATCGATATACGATAACATATCCTTTTTTAGCATCCGGATAAGCAGTCATCGGTTCAAGCTGTCCCAGGCACTCGCAGGCGCGGTCTCCCGGGTTTATATCGATGTGAAGCGACCATAAGCAATAAGGGCAATGGTCTCGTGATGTAGTTTTAAGCGGCGGTACTTCCCTTCCGCAATGAGCGCATACGAATCCGCCGTCATTTTTCCGGAAGCGCTTTGTTTCCATTTTATATTTACCAAAATTATTTGCCGACACAGAAGCGATGAAAGATATCGTCGACGATATCTTCTGATACCGAAAGACCGTCAATCTCGGAAATATTCGACATAGCATGTTCGACATCAAGTCCGGCTATATCCTGAGTAAATCCGCTTTTGAGTGATTTAAGCGCACTGTCGAGATCTTCCCTTGCACGTATCAAGGCAGCATATTGACGCGCATTTGAGATTATTGCATCGTTTGATAAGTCAAGTGAGCCGTCTATAAACATTCTGTCGATTAGTTCGGCCAATGTCGTTACGTTTCCGCTGCAAGCGCTTAGTCTTATGATTTCGGCATCTTCGATAAGTTTTTTTATCTCCGAATCATTGAAAACCGCCGGCAGATCGCTCTTGTTTATTACTGCTATGACTCTTACCGACGGATTATTTTTTCTTGCCGCCCCGATATGGAAGGCAAATTCCGAATCGGCTGAATCGAGAGGCTGAGAGCCGTCGAAGACAGCTAAGATAAGTTCTGATTTTTCGAGTTCCTCTACCGCGCGATCTACGCCTATACGTTCAACGATATCTTCCGCTTTATGAATTCCTGCGGTATCGGATAGTTTAAGTGATGCGCGGCCGAGACTGACTTTTTCCGAGACGATATCGCGGGTTGTTCCTGCGATATCCGTTACGATTGCCCGGTCATAGCCCAAAAGGGCATTCAGCAGAGACGATTTGCCGACATTCGGCTTTCCGGCGATGCAGGCGGATATGCCGTCTTTTACCGCACGCCCCGTCTTCCAGGTCGATGCAAGGCTGTCCACTTCATTGCGGATATCAGACAATCTTGATAAAAGCTCACTGCCCGGAACATCGGTGAGATCCTCGTCCGGGAAGTCGATATAAGCGTATATCGAACTGAGCAGCTGCTTCATTTTATTGTAAATGTCATCAATCTTGCCGCTCAACGCTCCTCTTGACTGAGAGGAGGCAAGCTTTACACTTTCACGGCTTTCGGCGTCGATAAGGTCGATCACCGATTCGGCTTTGATAAGCCCTAATTTACCCGATATATATGCACGCTTTGTGAATTCTCCCGGTTCGGCCGGAAGCGCTCCGGCGGCAAAAACAGCTTCGAGCACAAGCTGTGTGAGCAGTATTCCGCCGTGACAGGATATTTCAACGGTATCTTCGCCGGTATATGAATTCGGCGCCGGGAAATATACGGCAAGACCGTCGTCGATGATTCCGTCTTCGCCTGCTATATCTCCGTATACAGCGGTTCTCGGTGCATGTGATAAAAGTGATTTTTCGTTTTTCGGACGGAAAACCTTATCGGTTATATCAGCAGCTCCCGGTCCCGAAATTCTGATTACCGCTATACCACCCTTCCCAGGCGGGGTGGAAACCGCTGCGATGACTGAACCCAGGCGGTTCATGCGAGATTCCTGCGGTCTCATTTTATTATCGAAATCAAGATTCTCATCTGTCGGTAATAAGCGAGTCGGTTATCATACTGACATTTGAGAGATTGTTGTCAAGGCAGTATTTCTCAAGTCCTTCGATGACTTTAAGCGGTGTTGCAGGGTAGTAAAAGAGTCCCGCGCCGATAAATACGGCATCGGCGCCTGCCATCATCATTTCGGCTGCGTCTTCCCATTTGACGATCCCCCCTCCGCCCAATACCGATATTTTTACGGCTTTGGCAGTCTGCCATACCATTCTGAGCGCCAGCGGGAATATCGCCGGACCGGACATGCCTCCGGTAATGTTTGCCAGCATCGGTCTTCTTGTCTGTATGTTTATCCGCATTCCCATCGGACAGTTGATAAGCGAAACCGCATCTGCGCCTCCGGCTTCCGCCGCAAGAGCTATGTCGGATATTGAAGTGACATTCGGGCTGAGTTTTACTATTATCGGTTTTTTCGTTATTTTTCTGATTCGCGCTGTCAGGGTTTCGGCGGCTTCGGGATCTGCGCCTATCGGCTTGCCTGCGACGTTGGGACAAGAGATGTTAAGTTCAATCATGTCGACATCGGTTTCGTCAAGCAGCTCAACGCAGGCGGCGTAATCGTCCATGGTGTAGCCGACGACGTTTGTCACAACTGTCGCGCCGATGCTTTTAAGCCAGGGAAGATCGGTTTCGATAAAGTGTCTGACGCCGGGGTTCTGTAATCCGATTGAGTTTAAAACACCTGAAGGTATCTCCGCGATACGAGGTGGCGGGTTGCCGTTTCTCGGTTCGATTGAGACGGCTTTGACCATTATTGCTCCGAGCTCTGCCGGCGACCAGATATCCAGATAATCTCTGCCGTAACCACAGGTGCCGGAGGAAGTCATTACCGGATTTTTGAGTTTGATTCCGGCGATTTCGACCGACATATCAACCTTTTTTGTATTCTCCATCACCAGATCACCTCTGAGGCATTAAAAACCGGGCCTTCGGCGCAGGCACGCTTGTATTCCCAGCCTTGTTCATTATCTGATTTCAGCTTAACAACGCAGCCCATACAGGCGCCGACGCCGCATGCCATTCTCTCTTCCATTGAAACATAACAGTCGATGCCGTATGGTTTAACAACCGCGGCGACGTTTTTCATCATCATGGTTGAACCGCAGACGAATATTAGGTCATATTTGATTTTTTCAAGCTCTTCTTTTACAAGTTCGGTAATCAAGCCTTTCCTTCCGGAGCTGCCGTCTTCGGTAATAACCGAAACCGTGGATCCGAATGCTTCAAAATCTTCAACCGAATTGACCAATTCACAAGAACAGAATCCGAGGACTGCACCGGACATATTTCCAAGCCGCGAAGCGGCTCCGAGCACAGAAAAAATACCTGTACTCCCGCCGACAAGCAGGGTTTTCTTTGATTTATCTATCGGCCAGCCGTGGCCGAGAGGACCGAGAACATCGAGTTCATGACCCGGCGTTATCCTGCTCAGCCATTCCGTTCCTGCCCCGACAACATTATATCTTATCGTAACCGTCTTATCATCACAAAACGCGACGCTGAACGGCCGTCTCAAAATGAAGCGGCTGTCATTGCCCCCGACTTTAATTTCAAAAAACTGTCCGGGCAGACAGCCGTCTGCAAGCTCCGGGGAATTGAGTTTTAATGAATAAACCTTCCCTTTTTCGCTGAGCAAACGGTTTTCTATTACCTTTACGGTTTTATCAAGCACAAATCCACCTTCGTTATTTGCCGATCATGATTCTTTCTTCATCGGTGATACCGTTATAAATTTTTATTCCTATTGAGTATAACATTTTTTTGGCTCAATGTCAATCTTTTATGTGAATTTTTAACATTAGATTAATTTTACGTAATATCGATGTTTATAAAGCTTTTTTTTGGGAAAATATCATCGAGGAACATTTAGAAAATCAATCCTCCGCCGTTAAAACTTTTTTCGATCTGCAACATGCCGTTTTATATGAATATATACTTACGTTCTTTGCATCGTACGGTATAAATTTATAATTTCTTCTTGACTTTAATGTGATTGTGGGATATAATATGGATATGACTAATATTTTTTCGGAGGATATTATCATGGCAAAAACAAGAATAGGAATTATAGGATGCGGCGGAATTGCGAACGGCAAGCATATGCCCTCTCTTGCTAAGGTACCGGAAGCTGAAATGGTAGCTTTCTGCGACCTTATCGAAGAAAAGGCAACCAAAGCCGCAAAGCAGTACGGTGCACCGAAAGCAAAGGTATACACCGATTATCGTGAGCTTCTTGAAGATAAGACCATTGATGTTGTTCACGTTCTGACTCCCAACCGCTCACACAGCGTTATCACCTGTGACGCTCTCGCCGCGGGAAAGCATGTCATGTGCGAAAAACCGATGGCTATCAACAGCGAAGAAGGCAAAAAGATGGTAGATGCCGCGAAAAAATACGGCAAAAAGCTTACCATCGGATATCAAAACCGTCAGCGTCCCGATTCACTTTATCTTAAGAAGGAAGCTATTGACGGCACTTTCGGCGACATCTATTATGCCCGCGCTATCGCTATCCGCCGCCGCGCAGTGCCGACCTGGGGCGTTTTCCTCAACGAATACGAACAGGGCGGCGGTCCGCTCATCGATATCGGTACCCATGCTCTCGACCTTACTCTCTGGATCATGGACAACTATAAGCCGAAGTATTGCGTAGGAACGACCTATCACAAGCTGAACAACGACAAAGATCAGGCTAACGCATGGGGCAGCTGGGATCCCGCCAAGTTCACGGTAGAGGATTCCGCATTCGGTTTCGTCGTTATGGAAAACGGCGCCACCATCAATCTTGAAGCCAGCTGGGCGCTCAACACCCTTGATGTCCGTGAAGCGGTTACTCAGGTAAGCGGAACACTCGGAGGCGGCGATATGGTAGACGGCGTTCGTATAAACGGCGTTCGCAACGGACGTCAGTATGTGCTTAAACCCGACCTTCATGCCGGCGGAGCCGCATTCTACGAAGGAGACGGAGATGAAGAACCCTCTGTCCGCGAAGCCAAGCTCTGGATCAAAGCAGTTCGCGAAGACAAGGATCCTTTCGTTCTTCCCGAGCAGGCATTCTGCGTAACCCGCATCCTTGAAGGTATCTACACATCAGCCAAGACCGGCGATATCTACAGATTCTGATCGCTTTTACTGTTCCGCCCCTGCCGTTTTCCGACAGGGGCGGAACAGGGATTGGGACTTTTATTTTCTCATGTGGGTGATATGTCATGAAAAAGAGATTGATCTGCTTCGTTATTTCGGTTCTGCTCGCTTCATCGGCTGCTGCCTGTGGAAATAACTCTGCTCAGTCGAATGAAACTTCGCCGGATACCGTCGAAACAACTACCGAGATCAGCAATGTCGAAGTGACGGAAACCACTTTTGCTTCCGCCGATGTTCCGATAAACGATTATGCCGGTGCGAAATTCGTAATACTTACAACCGGAAACGGCGGTCAAAGCATTAAGTATTACATGAACTCGGATGCCGAATCCGAAAACGGCGACAACATAAACGATGCTATTTACAAGAGAAACCTGACTGTTGAGGAAAGATTCAATGTCGATATTTCTCAGTATGATTCGGGAAATGTTGTATCCGATGCAAAGAAATCCATCTCTGCCGGGGACGACGCTTATCAGCTGATCATTCATAACTATACCAGTCTCTATTCCCTTGCAACAGGTGGGTTTCTTACCAATTTGCTTGATCTCGGGTATCTCGATCTTGAGGCAGAGTGGTGGGATATCAACATGAAGAACGAGCTTACAATATCCGATAGGCTTTACTTCGACACCGGAGATATTCATCTTTACGATGACATGAGGGTTTCCTGTGCCTATTTCAATAAAGGTCTCTGGGAGAAATACGGTCTCGAAGATCCCTATTCTCTTGTGAACGAAGGCAAATGGACCATTGAAAAGATGAAGCATCTCGGGTCAAACGTGACTTCGGATATTGACGGCAACGGCATACTCGACCAGTTTGACCTTTGGGGAATAGTTTCCGAATACGCCGGCGTAACCGACTTCTACCTCGGAACCGGTGAACGTTTTATCAGCAACAATAACGGCAGCCTGAACATCGAAATAGGTTCCGAAAAATCTTTAACTGTTGCGTCGAAGATTCTTGATTTCATGCGTGACGGTGAAAATGTTTTCATGGCGGATATTATCAAGTCCGATGATATCTGGAAATACGCTTCGACCATGTTTCAGGAAGACCGGGTTCTGATCCGAACCTCCTGCTTTGAAAATATTCCTCGTGACTATCGTGCGATGGATACCGACTTCGGAGTGCTTCCTATCCCAAAATATGACGAAAGTCAGGAGAAGCATTATACTCTTGCAAGAACCGACGGTTACGGTGTTGCGATCCCGGTTTCGGTATCCGATCCCGATTTCGCCGCGATTATTACCGAATCGCTCGCCTGCGAATCTTTGAATCTGCTTCGACCCGCTTTCTACGAAGTTTCGCTGCAGGGCAAAGTGCTGCGCGACAATGAATCGGAAGGAATGCTCGATATTATCTTTGCAAACAAAGCTTATGATATCGGTTATCTTTATTCTGTCGGAGGACTTGCGGACGCGATACGGAATCAGGTTACCAAAAAAACAGCGGATGTTTCATCGGCTGTTGCAAAAGTCATGCCAAAAGCCGAAAAAGAGCTGCAGAAGCTCATTGACACCTATAATTCATTGTAATATTTAACGTTTCGATATTTTAGATATTTTAACGGAGGAAACCATATGAAACTTTGTGTACTTGCGAATCTTTACGGCAAACTGACCCTTGACGAGACTCTTGCGAAACTCGCGTCTCTCGGAGTCGAAGCCGTTGAACTCGGAGCCGGAGGATATCCGGGCAAGAACCAGTGCAACCCGGAGCTGCTGCTTTCAGACAGCAAGGCTTTTGACACTTTTATGGGCACCTTCAAAAAATATGGCATCGAGCCGGCTGCCCTGGCCTGCCACGGAAATGCCGTGCATCCGAATAAAGAGATCGCAAAAGGTTTTGACGCCGATTTCCGCAATGCGGTTCTGCTCGCGGAAAAAATCGGTATTGACACCGTGATCGGCTTCTCCGGCTGTCCCGGCGACAGCCCGACGGGTATTTATCCCAACTGGGTCACCTGCCCCTGGCCGGATGACTTCCTCGCCGTTCTGAAATATCAGTGGGATGAAGTTCTTGTTCCTTATTGGAAAGAAATGTCCGCATTCTGCAAAAATCACGGCGTCCGCGTAGCTTTTGAAATGCATCCGGGCTTCTGCGTGTACAATCCCGAAACCCTGCTTAAGCTCCGCGAGCTTGCCGGCAATAACCTCGGTGCCAACCTTGACCCGTCTCATCTTCTCTGGCAGGGCATGGATCTTACCGCTGTTATTCGCTGCCTCGGCAAAAATGATGCTTTGTATCATTTCCATGCCAAGGATACCAAGATAGATCCGATCAATACCGGTCTCAACGGTGTCCTCGACACAAAACACTACGGCGATGAAATCAACCGCAGCTGGGTATTCCGCGCGCTCGGATACGGCAATGATCTTAAGTTCTGGCGTGACATAGTATCCAATCTCCGCCTTGTAGGATACGACGGAGTCCTTTCAATTGAGCACGAAGACAGCCTGATGAGCGTTGACGAAGGTCTTGCAAAAGCTGTAGGTGTTCTTAAGGAAGCTATTATGAGCGATCCTAAGCCGTCAACAATGAGCTGGGCTTAAGAATACGACGCTTTGACACTCAGCTATATGTTTATTTATCAAATATGAAAGGCGTCTCGGTTTCGGGACGGAAATAATACCGGGTTATTTATAATGAAAAAAAATCTTGTTGTGATCGGTTACGGCGGCATGGGAGGCTGGCACGCCGAGCATGCCCTTAAGAGTGATGTAGTTAATCTCCTCGGAGTCTGGGATATAAAGAAAGAACGCCTTGACCTGGCCGAATCACGTGGAATATACGCATACAGTTCTCTTAACGAGGTTCTGAATGATGACCGTGTCGACCTCTGTGTTATAGCTATTCCCAACGACCAGCATGTTACAGTTGTAAAAGAAGTTCTCCGAGGCGGAAAACATGCAATTTGTGAAAAACCGGTTTCGATGAACATGGAAGAGCTTGATGACATGATCAAGACCGCAAACGAAACCGGAAAGCTTTTCACCGTTCACCAGAACCGCCGCTGGGACGTTGACTTTCTTGCGATGAAGCAGATCGTCAATTCCGGCGAAATCGGCGACATGATGAACATAGAGTCCCGTATCCACGGTTCCCGCGGAATCCCTTCTGACTGGCGCGGTCAGAAGCCATACGGCGGCGGAATGCTTTTCGACTGGGGCGTGCATCTGATCGATCAGATCCTGCAGCTTCTTCCGAACAATAAAGTAACTTCACTTAACTGCCGCTTTGACAACCTCACCAATACCGAGGTTGACGACGGATTCAAGTTGAGTCTGTATTTCGACAACGGCGTTTCCGCTTATATCGAAGTCGGCACCTATAATTTCATTGCGATGCCGCGCTTCTATCTGCGCTGCCGCAAAGGCACCGCAATGATCCGCGACTGGCGCGAGGAAACTCAGGTCGTTAAGTGCAAAGCATGGCACGAAAGCGATGTTGTACCGGTAAAAACCGCGGCAGGACTTACCAAGACCATGGCTCCGCGCGATTCCGTAACAACCGATACTTACTCTGTCGCGCGTCCGAATTCGGATGTTCATGATTTCTACCGCAACTTCTGCAAGGCTATCGACGGACTTGAGCCGATGCTTGTTACCCACGAAGAAATCAGACGTTCAATGGCTGTCATGATGGCCGGTTTTGAAAGCAACGATAAAAACCAGATTATCAGCGTCAATATCTGAAAATCATAAAATCGGGAAGAGACCATCCTGTTTTTCGCCATGGTTCTCTTCCCTGTCTCTTGCCTATATTTAAACTAAAAAAGAGGAATTGATTATGCATAAGCTTGGTATTTTAGGCTTCGGAGGAATGGCATCGGGATATCATTATCAGAATTCAAAGCGTGATGATGTAGACATTAAAACCACAGCGGCTTACGATATAAACCCCGACAGGCTTGCAGCCGCACGCAAGGAAAAAATTCCGGCTTTTTCGGATCTTAATGAATTTCTGAAACAGGATTTCGATCTGTGCCTTGTTGCGACAACCAACAACTTCCACTGCGAAATGGCTTGCGCCGCAATGAATGCCGGCAAAAACGTTATGGTTGAAAAACCGGCTGCGATGTCAAGCGCCGAAGTCGAAACCATGATTAACACCGCGAAGAAGAACAATGTTCTATTCACGGTTCATCATAACCGCCGCTGGGACCGCGACTTTATGATAGTCAAAAAAGCCATTGATGACGGCGTCTTAAAAGAGCCGTATATGATAGAGTCACGCATTCACGGCGACGGCGGTTCAATGGCCGGTTGGCGCAGCCAGCCGGATCACGGCGGCGGAATGTTTCTTGACTGGGGAATCCATGCGATGGACCAGATGCTGTATCTTATACAGGAGCCGGTTAAAAATGTTACCGCGGTGATAAAAAACATAACAACCGAGCTTGTAGATGACTATGCGAAGGTCATATTGAACTTCGAATCGGGACTTTCGGCTCAGGTTGAAGTTGCCACGTTTATTCAGCAGTCGCTGCCGCGCTGGTCGGTATTCTGCAGCGATGCCAACCTTAAAGTTGATCAGATCAGCTCGCAATACGGCACACTTTTGAAGATCAAGGACGCTGAATACAAGCCGTATGATTTCCTTGCTTATACCAAAAAAGGTGTTGAAACCAGAACAGAAAAGCGTTTGGTATTCAAAAAAGAAGAGGAACAGTATCCCGATATCGAGCTGCCCCAGGACTGGGCTTTCCTTTACAAAAACCTTTTGAATGCGCTTGACGGAAAAGAAGAGCTGATAGTCAAACCGGAACAGGTGCTTCGGTGCTTCAAAGTTATGGAAGCCGCATTTCGCTCCAGCCGTGAGGGAATTACGGTACAGTTTGACGACCATTATCTCAGCGAATACAAAAAGCTCGGCAAGTAATCATCTGTCAAAACACTTAAAAACGGAGACCGCTTTGAATCGGCCTCCGTTTTTTATTTTAAATGATTTTAGTCTTCGAAAACGATCTCTTTGTTCTGTTCTGAGGAATCATAAATTCCCTGCATCATCTTTGCGGTGACGATTACAGTGTCGATATGCGACGGGAGTCTCTTGCCGGTCTTGACGCAGTCGACGAAATCGCTGATCTCTTTGTAGAACATATCGTGATGGGAATATTCCGGGCGATAGCTGTAAAGCTTTCCGTCCTTTGTGGTGTAAACGTCGAAATCTCCGCCGTACTGGAGGTGGATTCCGGCTTTGGTGCCGAGGAACTGAATGTATGAGTAGCTGCCGCTGCCGATATTCTGCGCCCATGCCCCGTTAAAGGTAATGGATGAGCCCTCGGTGCGGATAAATCCGGTTACATAGTCATCAACGTCATATGTGCCGTTAAGGTCTTTCTTATCCTCAGCCCACATGCCCTCGTATACATAGTTTTTCATGTCTGCGCCGAGTTTGCAGTAGGCAGCGCCGGAAACGGTCTTGGTCTTGGGATCGCCTAAGCAATACATTGCGATATCAAGGTAATGGACGCCCCAGTCGATAAGAACACCGCCGCCAGCGATTTCTTTGGTTGTGAAGTCGCCGCCCAGGCCCGGAATGCTCCGATGAGCACGGAAACTTACGTTGGTCTGATAGATCTCACCCAAGTCACCGGCTGCTATTATCTCACGAATCTTGTTAACGGCACCGTTGAAACGGTTTACAACGCCAATGTTAAGCGTCATGCCGGTTTCATGCTGAACCTTCTGCATATCAAGCGCTTCCTGATAGTTGCGAGCTATCGGCTTCTCGCAAAGAACATGCTTGCCGGCACGCATTGCGTCGATTGAGATAAAGCGGTGCATTTTATTCGGGGTGCAAACAGATACGGCGTCGATCTCCGGATCGTTTATGACATCCTTATAGTCTTTGACGGCAGTTCCGACGCCCCACTTTTTAACAGCTGTCTCGGCTCTTTCGAGAATGATATCGCAAAGGTATTTAACCTTTACTTTGCCTTCCTCCTGCAGCTTCTTGTAATTCGGAATGTGAGCCGAATTAGCAATCGTACCGCAGCCGATAACTCCGATGTTAAGAATCTTTTCCATATTGTTTCCTCCGTATATTTGTTTTTTGAGATGCTTATTTCATCAGCTTCTGCTGGCGCACGTCCCGACCGCGGAACATGAGCGGTCTGAACTCACCGAAAAGCCTTGATGTGATCCTGTCGGCATAGCGTTTATTAAGCTCCGACTGGTCGAGATTTGTGTTGATAATCATCGGGCGCCCGGTGTTAATTCGGGTATTCACGAGATTGTAAAGGCAGGATACGGTGAACTGGTTTGTAAGCTCGGTGCCGAGGTCATCGAGTATCAGAAGCTCGCAATCGAAATATTTGCTTGTTTTCTCACCAGGTGTTTCATTTGAAGAGCGGCTGAAGCGGTCGTATTCGAAATCGGCAAAGATATTCTGAGCTGTATCGTATATGACATTGAATGCTCTGTCGATTACTCTTCCGGCAATCGATGTTGAAAGATGAGTCTTACCGAGTCCGGTCGGACCTATAAACAGCAGATTATCTCCGGTATTCGTATCGAAATTCTCCGCATAATTGCGGCAGACTGTAAAAATATTCTGCATATTTTCGTATATTCCGGGGTCATTGCGGTAATAATCAAGTGAGAAGGTATCAAACGACTGCGCTTTTATCAGCTTGCCGATGCCGGAGCTTTCATATTCAGCCAAAATCAGCTCTTTTTTCATGCAGTCGCATACTTTGATGCCGACAAAACCGGTGTCATCGCATTTTGAACACTCATATTTAAGTGCGGTGTAATCCGGAGGGAAGCCGTGATATCTAAGACAAGCTATGCGGCTGTTCTGAAGCTGTTTGTTCTCCTGCCTGAGTTTTTCAAGCTCGGTTTCGATATCGCCTCCGGCGACTATAGCGCGTATTATTTTGGAGGCTGTTTCGCTTAAAGCGGCGTCAATGTCCCGAAGTTCAGGTATCTTTGAGTGAAGCTCCTGAAGCCTGTCAGCAGCCGACTGCTTTGCCTTCAGGTGTTTCTGATCAAACTCACGGCGGATGCGTATGAAGTTTTCTTTATTGTAACCCATATTGACCGCCTTTCGTTTCTGTTACTTTTTCCCGCCGTCGCTGCGGCTGTTCTCGATTTTTTCGTAGCTGCGCTTAAGTGCAAGTTCGAAGAATTCGTCGGTGTCGAAGCTTCGTTTACCTGCCGATTTGATTTCTGCCGCCTGTTCTTTTTCGGTTTTATACCGTTCAAGCGCTCTGGTCACTTCGTCCAGTGTTTGATATCCGGCATCATGCCAGTTTTGCAGAACCTTGTTCATATATTCATATGACATTTGATGATTTCTGGTTCCGTCAATAGTGACCTCATAAGCCTGTTCCGCGACATCATACGGGAAAGCCCAGTCTTCAAACCATGTTTTGAAGTATGATTTTTCTTTTTTGGTAGCTTCCCTGCCGTCTATGCCGAGTTTGCGGCGAAAGCGTTTCTCGGAATCGGCAGCGTCTGCCCTCTGCTTTATCATCATATCAAGCGCTTCGGTGGTATATATGCCTTCATCGTAAAGGTTATAAGCCGTTCGCTCAATATACCTCATCCCGATACGGTCTTTTTTTGAGGATGTTTCATTAATGCAATAATTTACCAGCGTGAGGATGTAGTCGTTTGTCAGCTTAAGATAGTCTGACATACTTATAAGCGTCATAACCTCGGTCGGAGTGAATACGCGGGACAGCAGATTCTGACATTCGTCGATGACAGCAGATAGACCTTCGGTATTTTCGATGATATCCGCCATTTCTTCGCCGGAATATGATGCGCGGCGGTCGGGAGCTATTGCCTTTTCTTTGGGAGGAGGAGGCGGAACATATGCATCTTCCGACGCAGCAGGCCGTTTGATCGAAACTGTGCCGTTATTATTCCAGAATTCCGCTGCGGCTTTAATATCGGCCGGTTCAGCTCCTAATTCCGCCGCCCATCCGCTGCAAAGTTCGTCAAGTGAAGGATATCCGACATCCGGGCCCTTATATATAACGCAGAGTTTTACAAGAACTGCAAGTTTTAAGGGATCCGACTGAACAAGGCAACTGTCCGGGAGCGTCACGGTACCGCAGCCGTAGTTAATGCGCAGTTCCATTATCTTCCTTCCTTTTGTCCTTTGATTTTGCAGCATAGGGTCATAAGCGAATCACCGAGTGATACATTGTGAACAAGGGTGTTTTCTCCACGTTCTATGAATCGGCCGGTGAAATTCCAGATTCCCTTGAAAAAACCGCTGTCAACGAGCTCCGAGGGATCGAAACCATCTGTTGTCGTAATCACCGCAATGTCGATCTTTTCTTTTTCCAA
>JAAZGC010000219.1 GCA_012511425.1 Clostridiales bacterium
CTGCTCGAAGACTTCTGTAATAAAGAAGTTCTGGACGATTTCAAAGCCGGACTTATAGATAAAAACAAGGCAATTCAGCTCTCGATAGGAAATTTCTTGTGTGAAACCGATTTCCCCTGGTGGAGCTGGGATTACGGAAATATGCCGAAGATATACGCCTCACCGCTCGAAACCCCCGATATGATGCCGCCGATAGTAAGGTGGGACACCGATGAAAATTTAGACCGGATGGCAGCAACTTCAAAATTGCTTTCGGAAAAATACAAAGTATACACAGCCGCGCTTATATGGGGCAGTCATTGGGAAAAGGCATACTTTACCCGCGGGATAGAAAATTTTCTTGCCGATCTTGCCGGCGCCCCGGAATTTGCCGGGCAGTTGTTGACCTTTATTGTTGATCGCAATATGGAGATTCTCCCGAAGATAGCCGGTTGTCAGTATATCGACGGAATTCTTCTGGGCTCCGATTGGGGAACTCAGAAGGATCTGATTATGTCTCCCGAGACATGGAACGAGCTTATCCGCGGCGGCGAAAAAAGGCAGTATGAGCTTATCCGTTCTGCAGGGAAAGATGTAATGGTTCATTCCTGCGGCAATATTCTTAGGCTGATGGATGATCTTGTCGATCTGGGAGTGGATATACTGAATCCGGTTCAGCCGGAATGCATGAGTCTTGAGTTTTTGAAGGAACGTTACGGCAGCCGGATAACTTTCTGGGGAGGTATAAGCACGCAAAGCGTACTTCCCTACGGAACTCCGCAGCAGGTAATGCGGGAGACGGAGAGAGTAATAACTTTGATGAGCAAAAACGGCGGATATATCACCTGCCCGTCGCAGGAGATACAAACCGATGTCCCTTATGAAAACTTAAAGGCGCTTATCGAAACTGCAAAGAGCTTTGCATAATATATAAAATCGGAACAAAGCAAACACAGATTCGTCTTAATAATCAAAGAAACATTATTTAGGTTATAAAAAAGGAATAAAATGAAAACACTCGGAAACATAATCTGGATTATCACCGGCGGACTTATCGTCAGCATTTTATGGGTATTATGCGGTGTTTTATTCTGCATAACCGTAATCGGTATCCCTTTGGGGCTGCAGTGCTTCAAATTTGCGGAGCTTACCCTTTCTCCTTTCGGAAAGGAAGTGGAATTCGGCGGCGGGGCTCCTTCGATTATCGCCAATATCTTTTGGCTTATCTTATGCGGGATACCGATGGCTGTCGTGAACGCATCGCTCGGACTGCTGTTTTATATAACAATTTTGGGAATCCCTTTCGGAATTCAGTATTTTAAACTGGCAAAGCTTTCGCTTATGCCCTTCGGAGCAAGAATTGTCTGAGCACAACCAAAAACCGCGCCGTCCCGGCATCGAGGGGCGGCGCATTTTTTCATATAAGCAGGTTATCAGCTTTCTATCTCCGACATGGCAATTTTAATGATTTTATTTGCAGCAAGGCAGGTGCCGGAGTTGTCGGAATGGTAATAGCCTATAAGCAGGTAATCTTCGCCTTCGAAAATCGAGGGATAGCAATAGCCGTTTTTCGGATCGTCTTCAAGTGCATAGAGTCTCGGGAAAGTTTTGCCGTCGTCTTCGCTTACTGCAAGCACAAGCGGGGTGCGCCCCCAGGTACCGCTCAGATCTCTTGTATTGTAATTAGGTATCGGATTGAAAGAAGCAAGGACATATTTTCCTGCTTTGCGGAGCAGCAGCGGCGACGGAGGCGCGGAGAAGAAGGTGTTCGGGTGGAAGTCATACCAGCTCTCGCCGTTGTCATCGGAATAGCATTCATAATGGCATAGCTGATCTGTCCTTGAAAGCGCTTTGATGCGTCCCGATTCTTCCTGATGTATTGTGGTTTCCTGAAGACCCGTCCTGCTGTATTTCTCAAACGGCAGGCTGTAATCTTTGCAGAGCCGTTTCCAGGTGAAACCGTCGTCGTCAGATGCAGCAAAGGTCATTTTTCCGACGCCTGTTACGCAAGTTCTTCCGTTTTCCACATATGAATGTACGTTTATCGGAACCATTATACGTCCGTTTTTGAGACGAAGCGCATGGTCGTTTTCGATTACAACATAGCCTTTTTCGTCGAAAACTATGACAGGTTCCGACCAGCTCTTCCCTTCATCGGCGGAACGAACGAAATATACGGTGTCAAGGACAACTTCCGAATCGAAGTCATAATATTTTCTCAGGTAAACAAGCCCCGCATCGCCGTTTTCCATACGAAGCAGCATAGGGCACATAAAGTTTGCCGAACTCGGATCCTGCTTCAATATGATAAACGGCTCCGACCAAGTTTCTCCTTCATCCGAAGATAGTATCCCGGCGAGATCGGCGGAAGCGTGGTCATCGCCGCTTTTGCCGTTGTATCTTGAATACACATATAAAATATCGCCAGTTTTCATGCGGAGAAAAGTGCCTTCTCCGTTTCGCGGGTTGTTATCCGATTGAGGCAGAAAGGATACCTCGCGGCCGATTTTGATCATAATCAAATCTCCTTATGCTGTGTAATAATATCTGAAAACATGCCGGCTATGCCGGCGCTGTTTTTTTGTTTCATCTGTTAATAAGCGGCAATACAAATATGAAAGCGGGCTTGAGAAATGCGTTTTATCTGCAGATATGCTTCGCGCCGGGTGTATGCGTTTTGATAAAATCCAGTACAAAATCAAAATCGGCATCTTCGGTATAAACCTGATTTCTGTTAAAAAGAGCATTCACATAGATAAGATTTCGCTTCTTACAAGATTTTACGCTTTTAACCTGCTTCCAATCGGAATACAGCGTCTGTTTTGAACCGGAGAGCATTCCCGCACCTGTTAAAGTCGGAGAGCCCGAAGCCGTACCCGCAAGAACGGCAAGAAAAGAAAGCAGCTGCGCTTTCTTAAACTGTCTCGAAGCCTGAATATGTCTGATCCCTTTTTTATCCATTTCAAATATGACATGGTATCTGCCGCCAATTATCAGTGTATAAAACAAATAACCGATAAGACAGAGTGCCTCTATGCCGATGAAAAACAACATAAAATATTTGGTATTTGAAATAAAACCGTTCCAGATGAAATTATAATCCCCGAGACTTATAAGCGTGATAAAAACCCAGAGTAATGCTGTAATTAAACCAAACATTTTCCACAAAGTAAAAAGAACGACAGGATTCTTATAAAGATTCAGCTCATAATACCAGCGGTAAACCCCGTCGGTACCTTTAATGATGCCGTTCATGATATCCGCCTTTCGGAATATTTCTCATAATAATTGCCTTACGGAAAACTGTCATTGAAATTATAGCATATATAAATCGTTTTGGCAAGACCCGTAGAGGTATTTTAAAAACAAAATCCGGGATGATTATACTCATCCCGGACAAATAATCAATATTACTTAAGGAACAGCTCGATGACAGGCACGACCATCGGCGGTTTTACGATAGGAAGTCTTAATACAAGCAGACCGTCTTCGTCGGATGCGCCTTCCGAGAAATGTTCGACTTTGCCCTCGGTGTAAAGCAGCTCGGAGCAGTCGTTCAGGAACTGCGCGTAATCTACCTTGCCGGCGAGATGCGGCAGCTCAAGGAACTGGAAGGGATAATCAAAGAGGTGCACATAAAGCCGTTTTCCGTCGACTGACTGGGTATACTTGACCCCGTTGGGAGCGACAAATTCCGGCTCGGCCATAGTGCAGCCGTAAATCGAACGGCTGTTGTATTTCATCCAGTCGGCATAAACTTTAAGCGCCGCCTCGGCACGGTAATCAAGAAATCCGCGGGAAGTCGGACCGACGTTCATCAGAAGGTTTCCGCCGCAGCTTACCGTGTTGACAAGCATCTGAATGAGCTGTTCGGGGGACTTCCAGGTCATCTCGTCTCGGTGATAACCCCAGGAGCCGGATAAAGTCTGGCAGGCTTCCCATGTAACAAGCTCTCCGGTTTCTTTATGCCGTACCCATTTTGTCGGCTGATACTGCTCGGGTGTCCAGAGATCCTGTTCAAGTTCAGCCCGATTGTCTATTAAAATATGCGGCTGAAGCTTACGTGCAGTTGCAATGAGTTCCTCGGCTTCCCATTCAATCTTGCCTTTTCCGTGATCGCGGAGATTATCCGAAGTATTGTCTCCGGGGTAGCTGAAGTCGAACCAGAGGATGTCGATTTTGCCGTAATTTGTAAGCAGCTCGGTGACCTGATTGCGCATATATTCGGCATACTTGCGCATGTCGCGGCCTTTGTTGAGCTCTTTTGCATCGGGATCGTTCACGCGGGGATGCAGCTTGTCTATCGGGAACTCCGGGTGATGCCAGTCGATAAGCGAATAATAGAAACCTACGCGAAGTCCTTCGGCGCGGAAAGCATCTACATATTCGCGGACAAGATCACGTCCGGCAGGGGTGTTTGTGCACTTATAATCGGTATATTTGCTGTCGAACATACAAAAGCCTTCGTGATGCTTGGAAGTAAACACCGCATATTTCATTCCGGCGGCTTTTGCCTGTTTTGCCCATTCTTTGGGATTATAGAGGTCCGGATCAAAATACTTGAAATATTTATCGTATTTAGCTTCCGGGATAGACTCGTTTCTTTTTATCCACTCATGCCTTGCGGGCATGGCGTAGAGACCCCAGTGGATAAACATTCCGAAACGGTCATGAGTAAACCACGCGGAATCGCCGGGGGTTTTTCGGGTAACATATGAAGACATAACAGTTTCCTTTCTGCAATGAATTATTTGGTATACGACTGAATTATACCATATAAGAATGCCGTTGTCAATGACCGTCAGCAATCAAGAGTTATAAAAAACCGCCAAGCCGGAAAAGGCTTAACGGAAATCAATATAATAAACGAAATTATAACAAGAGCTTTATTATAATAAATTGCTTCGTCAGAAATTCAGAACGGAAGACCGAGTTTTTTTGTAAATTCATACATAGCTATCCCGGCTGCTATCGGCAGATTCAGGCTGTCAATTTTGTTTGTATGTTTTATTACAACCGGTGTGCAGAATTCGGCGAAATAATCAGGCAGGCCGGCGGCTTCATTTCCGAAAATCAAAGAAAACGGTTCTGCTGCGGCGACATCTCCCAAAGGGATGCTTGCCGACAACATGAACGCATATCGCTCATTTTCCGGAAAATTCGATATATAATCCTCAATCTTGTCAAAGTATTCAACATGCACATGAAACGCAGCTCCCATCGAAGCTCTGATAACGGCAGGGTTGTAAAAATCGACTGCGTCTTTTATTATTGCAATATTATTTATTCCGAATCCGGCGGCAGTTCTGACAATCGTTCCCAGATTACCGGCATCAGAGGGATTTACAAGGACGATATGCGAACTTTTTTCAAGATTAAAACTTGTCTTTTCAAATTCTCCGATTACAAAACAGTTGCCTTTCGGCGAGAGTATGTTGAACGCTTTGTCGTTTGTCTCAACTTCAATATGATTTTTATCGCACAGATCTTTGAGTTTAACCATTCCGTCGGTTAAATCGGCGGAAGAACTTAAAAAAACCCTCGTGACCCTTTCGGGCCGGCATTTGACCAGCTCGAATGTAAGGGCTGCTCCGAGGGTATATGATACATCAAGATCGCGCTTGTATCTTTGGATTTTTTTCATGTAGATAAATATTAAACTTGTAATATCCGTTAATCTGAAACAAAAATGGCGGAGAGGGTGGGATTCGAACCCACGTGGGCTTGCACCCAAACGGTTTTCAAGACCGCCTCGTTATGGCCGCTTCGATACCTCTCCGTATTTGATTTTGCGTGAAAATTATTATACCACAAACGGCGATAATTGTCAAGAGACAAATATCGCCGAAAGTAACGGAGCGAATTTTTTTTCAATGTAAGTGCACCGGATTTATGCCGAATTCTGTCTTTGGCAAACGATGCATTTACATCGTGATTTTATGAAAACCAATATAATCAAGACAAGTTTTATTAACCCGCTATTGCCACGAGGTCGTTCAGCTGCGACTGAACTTTATCTTTGATTTTTTCGTATTTTGAGACAAAATTGGGAGTTTCACCGAGCATTGCTTCTCTCAACAGAATTGCGCTTTCGGAAAAGTTGAATATGGTAATAAAGTCATATGATGTATTTTCATAGATAAGATCAAGCATTACGGCAAACACTTC
>JAAZGC010000220.1 GCA_012511425.1 Clostridiales bacterium
CCCTTGACATAATCGAAGCCTACGCCCCGGATATCCAGTTCCTGCCGATAATCAAGGCCGACAACGGCGTCCATGAGATGCTCAAAGCCCGGAACATCAACTACATCGGCTCCGAGCTTTTGTTTACGACGATGGACGACGAGATGGCGTCGGAGGAATACCGCGATACGCTGCGCCGCGACGGCAAGCTTTTGTGGATAAACACGATAGTCTACAACTATAAAGCGGTGCTGTCGGCGTTTCATTCGGACGATACCGCGCTTGCCGGCGATCCGGAGTTCGGCTGGGGCTGGCCTGCCGACAACTTCGACATAATCCAGACCGACTGGATAGGAGAACTGAACGATTTTCTTATAAAAACAGGAAGGCGGTACAGAAGATAAGCGTTATTTCTGATTTTTGAAATATAAAAACCCTCGCCGTAAAGCCCTTTCGGGTGCCTATGCGGCGAGGTTCCGTTTTTTATAAACCGTTCGGGGCTGTCACAGCCTTTTTGACTTACCCGCTTATCTCATCCACCGCGGCGTTTATCTTATCCAGCAGTTTTTCCGCATTTTTCAGGCCTTTCTCATACATCGACGCGACGTTCGTCGAATAGCTGCGAAGCAGGTTCATTATGCCTTCGTTGTATTCGCCGATCTCGAAATACCAGCCGTAATCGTAGCTTCGGGTCGAGAAGATAAGGTCGAGCATTGCGGATGACTCCTCGTCGCGGGTGGTTTTGCCTTTGAGGGTGATCTCATAATAAGCCGGGGTCAGGGTGTAAAGCGACTCATAAGCCAGCGCCTGCAGGATATATCCGGTTCTGGCAAAGCCTTCGTCGTCGAAAGCGTTGTTCGGGATTGTGTAGAAAGCGGAAGTCCAGGAGGCGGAGCTGTTGTAGTATCTCTCCTGATCCTCCGAAAAGAGCGGCAGCGGCAGCACGCCGAAATCGGTGTCCATCTCGCGCAGGGTGGTTATCGTGCCGAGGTGCTGTAGCAGGAAGAGGGCGCGGTCCTCCCGCAAGGCGATCTGACCGTAATCGGCGTCGTAGCCGTTGCGCTGATAAGCGCAGGTGATGCTCTTGTCAAACGCAAACTGCGCGAACTGTTCGAACACCGAAACAAATCTGTCCGAATAAAGCGTCAGCTCGATATGTCCGTCCGCATTGACCTCGCAGCACTTGATTCCGGAGGCGTTGACGATGCCCATCATGATATCGTCCCAAATGTATATCGCGTAGGTGTCTTCCTTGTCGTTTTCGCCACTGCCGTCGTTGTCGGTGTCTTCGTAAACGCCGGCGGTGTAGCTTTTCAGGTTGTCAATCGTCCACTGCATGGCATCGACTTTTTCGTAAGATTCGGCAGGCCGAAGTTCTCCGCCATCTTTTTATTAAAATATATGCAGTAGGATGAGGCGTTGTCAGCGGTGCTGATGTCGCCGGTCGTCATGAACAGCTTGTCGCCGAACGCAAAGTCGGAGTTTGCGTACTGATCCCACCAGGGCATCGAAAGATCGAGGTTCGGAACGGTATTCAGGTTGCGCAGGATGTTTGACGTCACGGCGTTGCAGCAGCTGTAGCCGCTCATGACGGCGATATCGTAGTCGTTCGAGCCGGCGGCGACCGATTTCAGAACATTCTGCTGTCCGCCGCGGTTGTCGACCGAGAAAAACTCTTTATAGCTGATTTTGACGTTGTAAAGTTCTTCGACCTTCGCCGTGCGTTCGTATTGGGCGTCGTTTATTACTTCGCCGTTTTGCTCCTCGCCCTTGAAGTCGTTTACGCCGTGCGCGCCGTGAAGATAAATATTGAAGTCATACCCGCCGTAATCGGGCTGACCGACAAGCCCGCTTTCAAGCCGGGGTGATTCTTCCGCTTCCGTCGTCACATCCGTTGCAGCCGCCTCGGTTGTGTCTGCGGGAGATGTGCCGCCGTCGGCGCAGGCGGTGAAAATTGCGGCGAATACGAGTACTGCAGCCAGAAATGCCGCGGCTGTCTTTGCGGAATTCTTCATGTTCTACGCACCTTGTCTAAGGTTAGATTATATAGCTTAATCTTCTCTTAATATATTATCATACTGCCCACCGGATAGATACTAACCGAAAATTAAATTATTGTTAAAACAAAACCGGCGTCCCCGAAAACGAGGGGACGCCGGTTAATTATCTAAGCCTTATTTCAGCATTCCGCCGACGATCTCGGCGGCTTTTTCGAGGGCTTCGGCAACCTTTGATTTGTCGCCGGCGCCGCCCATAGCGGAGTCGGGACGGCCGCCGCCCTTGCCGCCGGTCAAAGCGGCTACCGCTTTGAGGATATTTCCGGCGTGAGCGCCGGCTTTAACGGCGTCGGCGCCGCAGACGGCTATGATCTGGGTCTTGTCGTCGTTTTCGGCGGCAAGCACCGCGACCATGTCGGGGGCTTTGGCTTTGAGGTCGTCGCCGAGTGCGCGTGCGGCTTCGAGCGACATTCCCTTGAGCTGCGCCGTCGCTACCTTAACGGCTCCGACCTGCTTTGAATCGGAAATGATTCCGTCGGTGCTGCCGGAGGCGAGCTTGGCGTTGAGTTCTTCTATCTTGCGGTTGGCGGCGCGAAGATCGCCGTCGACCGCCGCGGCGCGCCTTGCGATATCGTAGGGGGACGCCGACTTAAGCTCCTTCGCGGTCTCGGCGATAAGCGCCTCCCGGCTTTCAAGCAGGGAAAGGACGTTAAGCCCGGTAACCGCAACTATGCGGCGGACGCCGGCGGCAACCGAGGTTTCGGAGATTATCCGGAAGAGCCCCGCCTTCGCGGTGTTGTCAAGGTGAGTTCCGCCGCAGAGTTCGGCTGAATAATCGCCCATTTTTACAACGCGGACGATGTCGCCGTATTTTTCCGAGAAGAGGGCGGCGGCGCCCATCTTCCTGGCCGAGTCGATGTCGGTTTCGAGGGTAACGACCGCGTCGCCGCGGAGGATCTCGCGGTTTACTTCGGATTCGACCCGCTTTATTTCATCGGAGGCAAGCGCCTGATAATGCGAAAAGTCGAAGCGGGCTTCCTTGTCGTCGACATAAGATCCGGCTTGCTCGACATGATTGCCGAGCACCCGTCTCAGCGCGGCGTGAAGCAGGTGCGTCGCCGAGTGATTGCGGCGGATTGCGTTGCGGCGTTCGGTGTCAACGGAAGCGGTGACGGTATCTCCGATTCGGAGAGCGCCTTTTTCGGCAGTTCCGATCATCATGAAAACACCTTCGTGCTTCTTTGTGTCACTTACCCGGAAGAGTGCGGATTCGGTTTCGATAACTCCGATGTCGCCCACCTGACCGCCGCTTTCGGCGTAGAAGGGAGTTTTGTCGAGCACGACAAGCGCCTTGGTCTCGCCTTCGGAGGCTTCTATCATCTCAACCGCTTCGTTGTCGGCGGAATTGATTATCGCAAGCACGCGGCAGCCGGATGTTTTGCATTCTTCATAGCCGCGGAATTCGGTCTTCGGCAGATCGGCTAAATAATCAAAGGATTCGCCTACCCA
>JAAZGC010000221.1 GCA_012511425.1 Clostridiales bacterium
AAATATGAATTCCGAAAGTGAGTATAAAATATAAATGCCCGGCTATACCGAAAAAATAGAAAGCATAAGCCTGAACACGGTCTGGCTGAAGGGAATAGTTGCCTTCCCGGATCTGCCGCTCAGCTTTGAAGTAACCGATAAAAATCAGATAGAGCTCTGCCGCGAAGCCTCGAAAGACGGCGGCAAACTGCTTCTTATCTCCGTAAAAAACATTACAAACGAAACCCCGGAACCGGAGGACCTCTATAATGTCGGCGTTGTCGCGGCGATACGCCAGTTCCTGCTGCTTCCCGGCAATACCGCCCGCGTTATGGCGGAGGGCCGAACCCGCGCCGAAGTATTGAGATTCGAGAAAAACAGCGGAAATATCCGCGCCGACGTCCTTGCCCGCAGCTATTTCCAGGCCGAAGACGAAGTTACCGTCAGAGGCAAAGCGCTGATGCTGCAGGTCAATGAATCGGTCGAAAGGCTGCTGGAATTCGTCCCCAAGCCATCTCCCGAGCTTCTCGCGGCGCTTAAGTCGATCCGCATACCCGGACTCCTCGCCGATTTCGTGGCAAGCAATATGCTTGTAAATCACGAAGACAAGCAGGAAGTGCTTGAAGCCTTCGAGCCGGTAAATCGGCTTGAAAAGCTTGCCCTCGTAATGGAAAAGGAATTGACCGTACTTGAAGAGGAGCGCCGAATTTCGAAGAAAATCCGCGACCGTCTGGAAAGCAGCCAGCGCCAGATGTACCTTCAGCATCAGCTCAATGTAATACGAGAAGAATTAGGCGAAGACGACTACGGCGACGATGAAGTCACCGAATATGCGGAAAAAGTGGAAAAAGCCGACCTTCCGGACGAAGTCAGGGAAAAGCTGCGCAAGGAAGTAAAACGACTTTCGAAGCTCCCGGGAATGTCCCCCGAAAGCGGCGTTATCAAGACCTATCTCGACACCTGCCTTGACATCCCCTGGAACAAAACGACAAAAGACAGGCTGGATATCAAAGCCGCCTCAAAGATTCTCGAGCGCGACCACGACGGCCTCGAAAAAGTCAAGCAGCGCATCCTTGAATTCCTTGCGGTGAAGCAGCTCAACCCCGGTATTAAAAACCAGATCCTCTGCCTCGTCGGCCCTCCCGGAACCGGAAAGACTTCTATTGCAGCTTCTATTGCCGGCGCGATAAACCGCAAATATGTCCGAGTTTCGCTCGGCGGAGTCCGCGACGAAGCCGAAATACGCGGCCACCGCAAGACTTATGTCGGCGCGATGCCCGGCCGCATCATCGACGCGCTAATCAAGTGCAAGACCCGCAACCCGGTCATGCTGCTCGATGAGGTGGATAAGCTCACCTCCAATATGCAGGGAGATCCCTCCTCCGCCCTGCTCGAAGTGCTCGATTCGGAGCAGAACAAGGCGTTCCGCGACCACTATGTCGAGCTGCCCGTCGACCTTTCCGAAGTGCTTTTCATATGCACCGCAAACTATCTTGCAAACGTCCCCAAACCGCTTGTCGACCGCATGGAAGTTATCGAGCTTAAGATATACAGCCGTACCGAAAAGCTTGCGATAGCCCGCGATCACCTTATCCCCAAGCAGCTCAAGCGTCACGGGCTGACAAAGCGCCAGCTCAAGATCGACGATTCGGCGGTATATGAATTAATCGATTACTACACCTTCGAAGCCGGCGTTCGAAATCTCGAGAGGGAGATAGCCTCGCTCTGCCGGAAGGCGGCGAAAAAAATCATCGAAGACGGAGTGAAGTCGGTAAAGATCGGCGACAAAAACGTCATCGACTTCCTCGGAAGCCGGAAGGTCAAGCCGAAGAAGATAGCCGAAGCGGACAGAATAGGCGTTGTAAACGGCCTTGCCTGGACAGAGATCGGCGGCGACCTGCTTGAAGTCGAATGCATAACCATGCCCGGCAGCGGCAAGTGCGAGCTTACCGGGCAATTAGGCGATGTAATGAAAGAATCGGCGCACCTCGCGATCAGCTACATTCGCGCCAACAGTGAAAAATTAGGCATAGATTCCGATTTTTATAAAACTAAAGATATACATATCCACGTCCCGGAAGGCGCAGTCCCGAAGGATGGTCCCTCGGCGGGAGTTACGATTACCACGGCGCTTGCGTCCGAGCTGATGCGTACCCCGGTTCGCCGCGATGTCGCAATGACCGGAGAGATAGACCTCCGCGGTGAGGTTCTCGCGATAGGCGGGCTTAAGGAAAAGACGATGGCGGCATATAAAGCCGGCGTCACAACCGTCCTGCTGCCGAAGTCGAACAGCGACGACCTCGAGGAGATCGACCCGCTCGTCCGGGAAAATCTGAAATTCATCGAATGCACATCAATGCAGCAGGTGCTTGACGCCGCTCTGGTAAAACCCTCAAGCGATTCTGCCTCCGCTTTGACCGAATGATATAAAATGTTTGTCGATTTCAACAAGATAAATCTTGAAATAACAGCCGGCCGTCCGGATCAGCTTCCGTCACCCGGCCGTCCGGAGGGACGCCGGCCACAGGTAGCCTTTTCCGGCAGGTCGAATGTCGGAAAATCCTCGCTTATCAACGCTCTCGCCGGAAGAAAAAGTCTGGCGAGGGTGTCGTCACGGCCGGGAAAAACTATAACAATCAATTTTTACGACATAGACGGCAGGCTCTACCTCGTTGACCTGCCCGGTTACGGTTACGCACAGCGGGGAGCCGCCGCTCAGCGGCGCTTCTCGGAGCTTACCGATACATATCTGAACTTCGCCGCCGAAGAACAGCTCCGGCTTGTGGTTCAGCTTGTTGACTGCACAAGCGGCCCTACAGACGACGACAAAATGATGATAGACTGGATGACAAGCCTCAGGGTACCGTTCGTTGTAGCCGCCTGCAAAGCGGACAAGCCAAACAAGACCGACCGCGAAAAATCAGTCAATGAAATAAAAGCCCTTACCGGAACCGATCCCATACTTGTTTCCGTGAAGACCGGAGAAGGCATAAAGGCGCTGCAGTCGGAAATAATCAAAGTTCTATAAAAGTTTTGGGAGAAAATATATGGCAGAAACATTGATTTCCGGAAGCCTCGGCATAAACAGCCTCGGACACCTGACGATAGGCGGCGCCGACGCCGTCGCTCTTGCGGATAAATACGGCACCCCGCTTTATGTTATGGACGAAAATACGATAAGAGAACGGATGCGGCTGTACAACAAAGCGCATGCCGACTTCGCGCCGAACGGCGGCGGGATTCTGTTCGCGTCAAAAGCCTGCTGCTTCAAGCGGATGTATGAG
>JAAZGC010000222.1 GCA_012511425.1 Clostridiales bacterium
ATGTACGGCGTTTATCAGCTGCTCGATGAATTCCTCGGCTGCAGGTGGCTTACCGAAGACTGCTCGGTAATTCCGAAGCGAACAATACTTGAATTGGGAGATATCGATTTCCGCTTTATTCCTCCGCTTGAATTCCGCGATCCGTATATGCTGGGCTACGACGACCCCGATTTCTACGCGCGCAACCGCTGCAACGCTTCCGGAAAGCTTACAAAAGCCATGGGCGGCAGAGTTAAATACGCCCGTTTTGTTCATACGCTCGATGAAATTGTCCCGCGTGACCTTCAGGAGAGCCATCCCGAATATTTTGCGCTCAGATATGACGAAAAGGGGGAAAATCCGAAACGAGTTACCGGATATGTTCAGCCCTGTCTCACAAATCCGGAAGTGCTTGAAATCGCTAAAAAGAACACCCGAAAGATACTTGAGCAGAACCCCGACTGCCACATAATTTCGGTATCGCAGAATGACAATCAGACCTTCTGTCAGTGCGACAAGTGCCGCGAAATAGACGAATACGAAGGCAGCCACGCCGGAACCCTGCTTTATTTCGTGAACGCCATTGCCGAGGATATCGAAAAGGATTTTCCGGATGTCGCCGTCGACACCCTCGCATATCAGTACACCAGGAGACCTCCGAAGCACGTGGTTCCGCGCAAAAATGTCATCGTCCGTCTCTGCTCGATCGAATGCTGCTTCGGTCATCCTCTCGAAACCTGCCGCCTTTCCGGCACCGAGGGCGGTCAGGCAAGCTTCACCTCCGACCTCATCGGCTGGTCGAAGATATCCAATCGCCTCCATATCTGGGACTACACCGCCAACTTCGCCCATTCGCTGCAGCCTTTCCCCGATTTCCTCGTCCTGCAGCCGAATATTCAGTATTTTATCCGCCACGGAGTTACCGGTATCTTTGAAGAGGGGGAGAACAGCCCCCGCGAATACGGCGAGCTGAACCCGCTGCGTCAGTATGTTCTGGCGAAGCTGCTCTGGGATCCCGATCTCGATTATGATCTTTTAGTCGACGAATTCCTGAACGGATATTTCAAGAGCGCCGCCCCGTCAATCCGCCGCTTCTATGACCTGATGCACAGCCTTGTAACCGAGGATGTCCATGTTCACATCTACGACAGCCCGCGGCAGCCGTATCTCTCAAAAGAATTTCTTGACGAATCGGAGAAGTTATTTGATCAGGCCGAAAAGACTGCCGACGACGATTTAATCCTGAGGCGGGTCCAAAAGCTGCGCCTTTCGATAAGATATGTACGCGCCTGCATCACACCGATGGAGGACCCCGGCCGCGCCGCTTATGTCGAAAGCCTTATCGCCGATGTCAGAAGCCACGGAATCACTGCATACTGCGAATGGCAAACGGCCGAACACACAGAACCGCGTCTGAGAGAGGGGAAAATTTGACGAATAAAATTAAAGTATTATTTATCTATGACGACCTCTGGCATCCGCACGACGTTATCGACCGCGGCTTTCAGTCTTTCCCGGAAAGACTGAATTCGTATGATATCGATTTCGTCATCACGGCAAAAGACATTCTGACCGAATCGTTTCTCTATGAATTCGACGTCATAACCGTTGCCTGCGGCAATGCGATCAATGCTTCAAATTCCGCGCCCTGGTTCGAATACGGGGTTTCCGAAGTAACTCCCGAACATATACGGAGTTATGTCGAAAAGGGCGGCGGGCTGCTTTCGCTGCACGCCGGGAATGCTTACAGAAAGGGCGCCTCCCGCGGTGCAGATGAGTTTACCTCTCTCACCGGATGCTCTTTTGTCAGTCATCCGCCGAGATGTCTTGCCAAAGCAAGCCCGGTCGGGAATTCTCCATTGGTTGCCGGAATTGATTCGTTCTGCGAAAGAGACGAGCATTATATAATCGAGCTGCTCTGCGATGATGCCGAGGTATTCCTGAAAAGCGAATCGGAAGCCGGAGGAGAAAGCATTTCCGGTTATACGAGAAATGTCGGTTCCGGACGGGTCGCGGCGCTGACTCCCGGGCATATCCTCTCGGTGTGGCAGAACCGGAATTATCAGAATCTGATAATGAACTGCTGGGACTGGTGCGCAAAGAAAGCATGATTTTAAGGCGGGGGCTTTTTTGCTCCCGCCGATGTTTTTCGCTTGTTCCGCATTGACTTTATCTTTCCCTTGTGGTACAATCAATATGGCAATTTAATTTACGAACCGACTTTTCAGAACAAAGAGAGGTTAATGCAATGAAGGAAAGCAAACCTATTTTCAAAGACGTTTATTATCAGCCGGGAGAGCAGCCGGTGTTTTGTTACCGCACCGGGCTTACCGTTTACGAGGAGACATACACCAAAGGCGGGCTTGTATCCTCCGGCTGGAATGCGGCAGGATATCCGCTTAACGTGCTTACCGGATATCCGTCAAGGCTTGATGCGGGCAGGTTCTGGGAGCCGTTTGCGTTTGATATCGTGGCGGACGGCGCTGCGCTGAACCGGGACACCGAATTCAAAAGCTTCGAAAGCCATGAATGCGGCGGAACAATCCGCTCCGAGCTTACGCTTGACTGCCCTTCCCGCGGCGCGGAGATAAAAATTTCCACCATACTTGACGGCACCGAAGTATTTGAGCGCTTCTTAACGATTACCAATAACTCCGATAAACCTATGGCGATTTCGAAAATCGCAGTTATGGCAGGCGGGATCGAGACTATGGGAGGGATTTCCGAGAAAGCTCCTTTCGGGCGGGATATAAACAAGCTTTATTCTCTCGGTTATTTCGACCGGACGGACGGCAACACCGAAGGGGATTTTTCCTGGCATGACCTTTCACCGGACGGAAGCTGCATTGACACCCGTTTTAACCGCGGGCGACACCGCCATCCGATGTTCATGCTGAGAAACAATGTCATGGGCACTATCCTGACGGCTCAGCTTGGGTGGTCGGCGGGCTGCCGCTTCAGCTTCGACCTCAACGCCGCCGTCGAATCGAACGGAACTGCGCTTAGCTTCAAAGCCGAAATTACCGGATACAAGCCGCTTATTATACTTGAACCGGGCGAGAGCCTGGTTTCCCCGTCAATTCATATCGGCATGATAGCCGGCGGCTTCGACGATGCAGTCAACGCGATGAACGCGCATCTGCGCCGCTCGGTGCTGAATCTGCCGGAAGCGGCGGAGCCTCAGATGTTTGTCGGCGGCGGAATGGGTCCCGAACACGACATGTCTGTTGAGACGACAAAGCAGTTCATTGAGCAGCTTGCAAGGATGGGCGCCGAGATATTCATCGTTGATGCAGGATGGTACAACAAGCCGGGAGAACAGGGGCGATGGGGCGAGACCGGCGACTGGCATTACGACCCCGACCGTTATCCGAACGGTTTGGCGGAGATCAGAGATTACGCCCGCGCGCACGGAATGAAGTTCGGGCTTTGGATGGAACCGGAGCGGATAGGTCTGCCCTCCGCATCGGAGAAATACAGCGGCTGGCTTTCCCGCCGCGCCGACGGCTCGCTTTCCGGGCTGCTCGACATGACTAACCCCGAGGCGGCTGCCTGGGCGGAGGAACAGGTCGCAAGGTGCATCACCGAATACAAGATGGACCTTCTGCGAATCGACTACAATATTTCCTCCGCCGAATATTTCCATGTCAAGCGCAAGCACGGCATAATGGAAGATCAGTCGATACGGCACTTCGACGCGGTATATGAGATGTACAAGCGGCTGAAGCTGCGCTTCCCGGATGTGGTATTTGAAAACTGCGCCAGCGGCGGCGCCCGCACCGATGTCGGGATTTTGAGGTATTTCAG
>JAAZGC010000023.1 GCA_012511425.1 Clostridiales bacterium
AAAGATAAACATATAAATCAGTGGTGTGAAGATGCTGCCCGGCTCGCTGCTTCGCGAAGAAGTTCATGTTTCATATCCCAGAGTTTCTGAGAAAGGTCGACATAATAATTATGTGGATATTCGAAACGTTTTACTTCATCCCACTGCAATTCGATCTGTTCTTTGCAAAATTCACGAATCTGATTTGTGGTCGGACGGTTATAAACGCATTTTCCGCCGATGAAAATCGGTTTTTGAAGTTCCTCTGTTCGGAAATTGGTAAGAGTTTTTGTTTTCCAGGTGTGCTCGGGATCGAAAATTGTAAGCGGTTGGGTTTCGTCTATGATTTCATCGCGTAGGCAAATCAGGTCGGCAATAGCCTTTCCGTTTTCGTTTTCATATATCCGGAGAACCTTTTTAAAACCCGGATTTGTTATTTTAGTGGTGTTTTCGGATATTTTAATTTTCGGAATGACTTTGCCGCTGCGGTCTTCAGCTGCAACTAACTTGTATACCCCTCCGAATACAGGATCGCTCTTTGATGTTACCAATCTCTCGCCGACACCGAAGAAATCGATTTTAGCTCCCTGCTGCAAAATGTCTCGAATAATATATTCGTCGAGTGAATTGGAAGCGCTTATTTTTATATCTTTAAGTCCGGCTTCGTCGAGCATCTGCCTTGCGCGAAGTGAAAGATAAGTTATATCTCCGGAATCAATCCTTATTCCGCCTTTTGTGATCCCTGAGTCTTTAAAGGCTCTGATGGCATTCGGGACGCCGTTTTTTAGAACATTGTAGGTATCAACGAGCAGAATGGCATTATTCGGATAAATATCGCAGTATGTTTTAAAAGCTTCATATTCGTCATCAAACATCTGAACCCAGGAATGAGCCATGGTTCCGACCGCCGGAACACTATATCGCTTTTCGGCAATTGTGCAGGCGGTTCCGGTACATCCGCCGATAAATGATGCTCTTGCACCCAGAATCGCTGCATGAGTTCCCTGCGCACGTCTGGAACCAAATTCCGAGACCGGACGCCCGGCAGCTGCCCGGACAATTCTGTTCGCTTTGGTCGCAATAAGGCACTGATGATTAATTGTAAGCAGTATAAAAGTTTCAATAAACTGTGCTTCAGAAGCCTTTGCCCTGACTGTCAGGATAGGCTCACCCGGAAAAATCGGTACTCCCTCGGGTATCGCCCAGATATCGCCGGTGAATTTGAATTTTCGGAGATATTCAAGGAAATCTTCATCGAAAACACCTTTTGACCGAAGAAAATCGATGTCATCGTCGGTAAAATGAAGATTTTCTATATAATCGATAACCTGCTCGAGGCCGCACATAATCGCAAAGCCGCCTTTGTCCGGGTTCTCGCGGTAGAACATATCGAAATAAGTTATCTGCTCAGCCATTCCTGTTTTATAATAACCGTTGGACATGGTAAGCTCGTAAAAATCACACAGGAGAGTGTAGTTTTCGTGTAAGATATTATCCATTTATATGCCTCTTCTTATGCCTCTCGAAATAAAAATCAAATATCCCGATGCGAAAATATAATGTAAGGATTCAGCAAGTTAAAACATACTGCAAAGATTATAACGCATCGGGAGAAATAATTAAACGGTTTTTTATTAACAAACAGGCAAATAGCGGGAATTCTGTCAATTAATCAATTCATATAATTCGAAGTGATTTTTTCCATGTTTGCCAGAACTTTGCTTTCGTTTTTTAAAACGAAAATGATAATAATTTATTCCAGGATATCTCTTATAACCTGCAGATTAATATCCATCAGCGCAAGATCGTCGGCGCACTTTTTCAGCTCTGCTTCTATGAGTTCTTCGTGTTTGATATCTCTTTTGTATTTTATCTGATGCTCCAGAGCTCCCCAGCAATCCATTGCAACGGACCTAAGCTGTATCTCAACCGGAATTACAACATCTCCTTCGTCGATGCCGACGATCATATGGTAGCTCCTATATCCGTTCGTTTTTGGATTTCTTATATAATCTTTCTCCATGATAATCTTGAAATCAGTCCGGTTTCTGAGGCTTTCGGCAAGTTCGTATATGTCATCGATAAATGTACACACAACCCTTAACCCCGCAGCGTCATGAATAGCTGTTATTGCATTTATTGCGGATGGCTCGATTCGCCTGTCCGTAAGTTTTGCTTTTGCACTTGAATATGACTTGATTCTTGATTTTATATGCTCAACCGGATCACGGCTGCCGGATTTGACAGCTGTATCCGAATATTCTTTAATAAAAGCAATTATTTTATCAATAGCTTCTCGGAGAAGCGGATAAAATTCGCCGTAGAATTCTATATCTGTTGTATTGTATGTGTTTCCGTTCATCTATGCACCGACCGTAAATTATTATCTTTATGACCTGTTTCAATTATACCACTTATCGATAAAATAATCAATATAATTTCTTATAATTAACTTAAATTTGTATCTTGTGTATATTTTAAAGGTTCCGATCAGGTGATTGCCTTATTTGTTAAAATAATAAGAGCCGCAGTTTTGGCAATTAAATACCATAACAACGACTCTTACCTGGTCTGAGTGACAAGATTTGAACTTGCGGCCTCTACCACCCCAAGGTAGCGCGCTACCATCTGCGCCACACCCAGATATTTGCCGGGATTATCGCCCGGCAGATGATATTATACCACAATTACGGCGTGGTGTCAAGGGTTTTTGCGAATTTATGGCGGGTATGCGGCAAATTGCGGATTGTTATCCGACGGATTATGAATAATAGAATTAAGCCGATTTTGTCATTCGAGCTCAAAGTTTATATCAACGGGCATCGCACTTCCCTGCAGCTCAAACAAAACGGTACCGCCGATATCTTCCGAAATATATGACAAGTCTGAAGATTTAATTCTGCCATTTAATTTGAGGCGGATGTATGCCCTTATTCCTTCGGCTGCTCTGACCTTCAGGCTGATATGTTTTTCTGTTTTGTCGATCGACAGAATCCTTGCCGATGTTCCGACTACCGACACGCCTTCGGCAATTTCGTCAAGCTTTCCGAGGTCACACAGGAGCGTCATTTCACCCGGATTCAGTATCTTTTCGGTAATTATCTCAGTCGAGGGAGTATACATATCTGCAAAGAGTCCTTTTAATACCAAGGGCTCATGAGATTCGGCCTCGTCAAGACAGGCAGCGGCGATATATTTGCCCCTGACAGTCATCAGGTGATTTTTCGGCGATACATCATAGCCTCCGAGTATTGCGGCTTTTGTGAACAGGGATATATATTTATCCAGCAGATCTTCGTCGATACAGATTGCAGCCGGCAAAGCTTTAAGATAACCGAAACGTCCTTTCCCGCAGTCAACAGTATTTTTCTGAGCTGAAGCATGACGCCGGTTAACTCCAAGTGTTTCAAAGAGATGTTCTGCGGGATTGTTATATTTTTTCTCCCCTTCATTCCACCATCCGCGGATCGAATTGAACGGATCGGAACCATCTCCGGCATAGATCACTATACCGCCTTCTTTGACCCAGGTGTCGAGAGAAGCGTTTATATCCGGGAAAGAAGGTTTGATAAACTCATAGCTTGCGACAATAATATCGTAATCGTCAAGATATCCGACATAGCGTCTGATATTTTCTGCTACGACAGGTCTTACTTCTATACCGCGTTTAATCAGCGGCATGGCAAGGCCGTAAAAGTCCGGGAAAGCATCGGACAGTCTGAATGCGGTCGTGACATTCTCTTCTTTATCCGTTATCTTTTCGTCGGCGGCTTTCATATCATCGGTATATGTGCGCTGCCACATAGCGCTGTCTGAAATAAGAACGCCGACTTTGGGTCTTCTTATTGTTTTGCGTTTCCTTGACTTGTTTTCCGATTCTTCGTTGACCGGCATATCTCCGAGAGTCTGAATCAGAGAGTTCAGCTGGGAAGCGTAATCCTCCGGTATCGGCTTAGCATCCGGCGAGCCTGAAGGATATTTTCCGTTGTAGACTCTGCGCGGCCACGGGGTTATTTCGTAGTCGTTAATAGACGGGTGCAGCAGCGAAGCAGTTACTGTTGAAAGATAATTGAATCTGTAATCATCCCAGTCGAAGCGGGGGTTGTCTTCAATCGGGTCATGGAGGAACCACATCCGCCTCGAAGTGCCGCGAACCAGCTCCTGCATGACTCCGTATTCAAGGTACGCAGTCTCAAAGGTTCTTTCTTTTAACACTCCTTTGTAAACATTTGGGGTTCTCGAGGTGCCGGTCCAGATCTGAGCGATATAGCCGTCGACAGAGGGGACATCGGTAAGTGAACCTTCCGGGCTGACAATACGCCAGGTCGTGTAATTGATCAGAGAGTGAGTAGGGACATAGAATCTCAAAACCTTGCCGTGTTTTGTAAGCGAGTATTCCTTTAGTGACTGAGATACGCGGCTGATTGCCCGACAGTACAGGAAGGATTTCAGCTGTGCGCAGCGATATGCCGCGTCGGCAGACTCGTGCGGCGGCTGCCACGGTTCACGGTAATATAAGAGATATTCGCGCTTAAAAGCTTCGCTGTATCCTGCCCTGTCCCAGAATTCCGGTTCTTCTACATGGATCGCTTCAACGCCCGCATCTACAGCGGATTTCAGTTTTTCCGTAAGATAATCGGTGAAACTGACTGTCGGAACCATATACGGGACATCCTTGCCGTGGCTTATAACGCTGCCGTCGCGCTGTACCTGACCTTCATCAAGATGGCTTCGTCCGTCCCAGCGTCCGAACAGATAGTCCTGGTAGTGGCCCCAGGCAATTCCGGTCATGAGGTGAACGACATATCCTTGCTTTTTATATTCTTTTACCCGTTCCGGCATATCATTGTCAATGCCGTATACCATTACAAAATCGCAGCCGAGGTCAATTCTGCCGCTGTACGGTGAACTTTCCTGATATCCGGTTTTTTCAAGTTTTCTGTCATGAATGAATGCCATAAAATCTCCTTAGTTTGTGGTGGAATATTAATGTTATTATATCATATTATTCATGTGTTTTCCATGTTATTATGTTTCGATAGTATTATTTATTATCGAAATGAGTTAATTTATATAAAAATCCGGACTGATCATAACAGCCCGGCGTTCTGGAGCGAATAATGGGAATCGAACCCACGCTATCAGCTTGGGAAGCTGAAGTTCTGCCATTAAACTATATTCGCGTCTGACGATATTATAACACATTTTATCGTAATTGTCAATAAAAATGTCGGTCAATTCCATATCGTCAATTAATAATTTTGTTTCCTTATGCAATCAGTTATTGCCGGTTTTCTTTGAATATTTTCTCCATCGTCCGCCAGCCGAGCACGGCGCATTTCACGCGTGCAGGCATATGAGCAATGTCGGCAAGCGCTTCGGCTTCTTCAAGGATTTCAAGCTCTTCGTCGCTTGCTTCTCCCTTTATCATCCGCATGAAAGCTTCGGTGATTCTTTCGGATTCTTCTCTGCTTTTGCCTATAACCAAATCCAGCATAATATCGCAGGAAGCCTGTGAAACCGCACAGCCGCTTCCGGAGAATACGGCATCCTCTATAATGCCGCTGTCGTCTACTTTGAATTGAAGCTTTATCTTGTCACCGCAGCTCGGGTTAACTCCGTCCATTTCATATGTCGGATTGCTGATTTCACCGTGGTGAGAGGGGTGAAGGTTATGTTCATTTATTATTTCACGGTAAATGTCTTTAGTTTCCATATCCCAGCCATGACCTCACTTTCTTTAAAGCTTCGAGGAATCTTTCAACTTCCGATTCGTCGTTGTAGAAATACATACTTGCCCTTGCGCTTGCCGGGATGCCGAGATGCTCATGAAGCGGCTGAGCGCAGTGCTGCCCTGCTCTGATGCAGATATTTTCTGTGTCGAGTATACTTGAAACATCATGCGGATGGCAGCCTTCGATGTTGAATGTTACTATTCCGCTGTGTGTTTCCGGTATTCTTGAGCCAAAGTATTTGGTAAAAGGAATTGTTTTGATTCCTTCGATCATAAGCCGACAGAGCTTTTCCTCGCGCTGTGATATAATATCAAACCCGATGTTTTCAACATAATCAATTGCTGCGGCAAGTCCTACGGCTCCTGCGGCGTTTACGGTTCCTGCTTCGAATTTTTCCGGTACGGGAGCAAAAACCGCATCATATCGTGAAACGGATTCTATCATCTCTCCGCCAAGCAGAAAAGGCGGCATTGATTCGAGCAGGCTTAATTTACCGTATAAAACTCCGATACCCATCGGTGCCATGACCTTATGACCGGAAAAGACAAAGAAATCTGCTCCGAGGGCTTTGACATCAACAGGTTTATGCGGCGCCGACTGAGCTCCGTCTACGACCATGACCGCCCCGACTTCGTGAGCTCGTTTTGATATTTTCTCAATCGGAAGACGAACGCCGAGAACATTTGAGATTTCGGCTGCGCTGACAAGTTTAGTGTTTGAAGGAATCTTATTGAGTATTTCTTCGTCGCTTATTTCTCCGTCCGAAGAGCATTCAATGAAAGTCAGCGACGCGCCGGTGACTCTTGAAACCATCTGCCAGGGCAGCAGGTTGCTGTGATGCTCAAGAATGGTAACGGTTATATTGTCGCCTTCTTTTATATTGCTGAGTCCCCAGCTGTGGGCGATGAGATTAATCGACTCGGTACTGTTTCTTGTAAAGATGATCTCTGAGGAGTCTTCGGCTCCTATGAATTCCGCAACTTTACTTCTTGCGTTTTCGTAAGCGGCTGTCGATTTAACGCTCCATTTATAAAGGCCGCGCAGTGGATTGGAGTTTATGGTGCGATAGAATTCACTTACCGCATTTATTACCTGTTTTGGACGCTGAGTGGTAGCCGCGTTGTCAAAATAGATATATTTATCATCATGGAGTATCTCAAAATCATTTTTGAAAATATTCGTCATTTTAAAACAGCCTTTAATTATATTCTGGCTTCGATATATTTCTCAACAGCCTTATAAATGTCTTTGTCCGGAATAGAACGGGCGACGGAACCGATATGTCCGTGTATAAGCAGCCGCCTGGCTTCTTCGGGTGTGAAGCCCCTCGACTCCATATACAGTGTCGTTTTGGGGTCTATTCGGCCGATTGAGGCACCGTGGCGCCCGTCTACATCTTCTTCTTCACAGAGGATCAGCGGGACTGATTTATTGAAAACGGAGTTTTCTTTTTCTGTAGCAAGCAGGACGTTTTCCTGCTCGTTGCCTCTTGCTCCCGAGGCGCCGCGCCGGAAATCAATGGTATCGCGAAGAGTTTTGCTTCCCCCGTCGAGCAGAACGCCGCGAACATTGAATTCGGATTCGGTGTTCCTTCCGCGATGGATGATGTTGTAATTGATATCTTCATCTTCACCGCTTCCGCGAAGATAAGCAAGCTCACTTTTGAAGCGTGAATTATCGCCGGTCATGTCAATACCGATACCGCAATAGATTTTTTCCGCACCCAACAGAACCGAATACAGTTCAAGCGAAGCCGAGTCCTGCAGATATGCGCCGAAATCGGTCATAAACTGCGCTTTATTATTAACTCTTGAAACTGAAATATTTATTTGGCTTCCGGAATTTAAAAAAATCCTTACCGAGAGGAAATCGGCTTTTTCCGCATCAATAACTATGTTTGCGGCACTTCCGGCACCGGATTTGATAAATAGTGAGCTTTCTCCGGAAACATTTATTTTTAATGGTTCGCTTAGATTTACTTCGGCGGGAATATCGATGATTACGATGTCAGCTCCGGAAGAAGCAAGATAATCATCGGCTTCTTTGCCCATTCCTGTAATAAACGCCTGTTCATTGTATATCGGAACCTTGCCTGAAACAAAGCTTTCACGTCTGACAGAACCGGACAGTGCTTCAAATTCGGAGAGAGCCGTTATAAAGTCAACGCTATCGGTTCTTATGCTTGCCGGCAAATCATACTCGATTGAATTTTCGGAGGTTTTTGATATATAAGCTTCAGAAGAGTTTATTTTCAGTCGGTTCCAGGTTAATACGGGAAGGTGATTGACTTTTATTATATTATTTGCCATTTATATTGCCTTTCAGCCTTCATCCATTTCAAGTTTGATTAAGTTGTTCATTTCTGCGGCATATTCGAGCGGAAGTTCCTTCGAAACCGGAGAAGCAAATCCGGAAACTATCATGGCGCGGGCGTCGGATTCTTTTATGCCGCGGCTCATCAGATAAAAAATGGTTTTATCGGAGATTCTGCCGATCGTCGCCTCGTGCCCGACATCACAATACGGAGTTCTTATATCCATGGCGGGTATCGTATCAGACCTCGAATCGGAATCGAGCATCAGCGAGGCACAGTTTACCGAGACTTTCGAGCCTACGGCGCTTTCGCGAATTTCAATCGAGCTTCGATAAGTGGATATTCCGCCGCTTTTGGAGATTGATTTTGAATCGATTATCGAAGAAGTGGATTTGCCGACATGAACCATCCGCGTTCCGGTGTCAAGGTTCTGACCCTGGCCGGCAAATGTGATGCCGGTGAACTCGGCTTTGGAGTTGTCCCCGCGGAGGATTGTCGTCGGGTAAAGATTTCCTACATGAGAGCCGAAAGAACCGGAAACCCATTCTATCGAAGCGCCTTCTTCAAGCAAAGCACGTTTGGTATTCAGGTTATACATATTTTTCGACCAGTTTTCTATAGTCGAATAGCGGAGATGCGAGTTTTTGCCGACATAGAGTTCAACCGCACCAGCGTGAAGGTTTGCCACATTATATTTCGGAGCCGAGCATCCTTCAATGAAATGCAGATCGGCATTTTCTCCCAAAATAATGAGTGTGTGTTCAAACTGCCCCGCTCCTTTTGCGTTGAGCCGGAAATAAGATTGCAGAGGAATCGAAACCTTTACATTATCCGGAACATAGACAAAAGATCCACCGCTCCAGACTGCGCCGTGAAGTGCCGCGAATTTATGATCGGTCGGCGGGATGAGCTTCATGAAATACTCTTTTACCATATCGGCATATTCGCCTTTTAAAGAGCTTTCAAAGTCGGTGTAAATAACTCCCTGTTTCAGCACCTCATCTTTTACATTATGATAAACGAGCTCCGAGTCATACTGGGCACCTACACCGGCAAGTGCTTCTCTTTCCGCCTGGGGAATACCGAGTCTGTCGAAGGTATCCTTGATGTCCTGCGGGACCGACTCCCAGTCATCTTTCATATTTGTGTTAGGCCGGACATATGTTGCTATATGATTCATATCAAGGCCGTCGATTGAAGGTCCCCAGTTCGGAACAGGGATCTTATAATATAAATCCAGCGATTTCAGGCGGAATTCACGCATCCATTCGGGATCATTCTTATCCTCCGAAAGCTGTTGGACGATTTCGGGGGTTATACCTTCCTTGCTGCGGTAAAAATCCTTGTCGTCGTATTTAAAATCATATAAACTGCGGTCTATATCATCTATATTGAATTTGTTGTTCATTGATATTTTAGTTTTTAGTTTTGATTTAAAAATCTCTTGAAACCGTTTTGATTGATTTCCTCTACAAGCTCAGGCCCGCCGGTTGCAGCCATATGTCCGTTGATCATGATATGAGTGTAGTCTACTTTGAGTGAGGAAAGGATTCTGGTACTGTGAGTAATAATCAGCAAAGCGCCGTTCTGTCGTTTCTGATATTCAGCTATCCCGGCGGATACGGTTCTCACTGCATCGACATCAAGTCCGGAGTCGGTTTCGTCAAGAATAGCGAACTTCGGGTTGAGCATCAGAAGCTGCAGGATTTCGGATTTCTTTTTTTCTCCTCCGGAGAATCCCACATTTACATCTCTTTCGGCATACTTTTCATCCATTGAAAGGGCTTCCATGGTTTTTGCAAGTTCACGCTTATATTTGAAAATCGGTATACTCTTACCCGTCCTGCTTCGGATCGCTTCCTTGATGAAATCATTCAGCGTTATTCCCGGAACATCCACAGGAGACTGAAAAGACATGAACATCCCCATTTTTGCGCGCTTGTCGGCAGTTTCATGAGTGATATCATTGCCGTCAAAGATTATTTCTCCTTCGGTAACGACATATTCGGGGCTACCAATTAAAGTATATCCGAGGGTGGATTTCCCCGCGCCGTTAGGTCCTAAAAGCACATGAGTTTCCCCTTCGTTTATATCAAGGGAAAGGTCGTGGAGTATTTTGACCCCGGTTTCCCTCTCATTTTCGGTTTTTGTCTTTGAATCGATGGTATTTGATACTGCGCCGTGAATCGCAGCGGATACATTTATCTTATTTATTTTCAGCAGTTTGTTTGACATAGAACGAAGCCTTTCATTTTCTGTTTATCAGATATATATTATACCATAATTATAATAATTATAAAGCGCCAAATATGTGAATTTTTCGTCACTCATTGCGATTCTCTTATTTAACATAAAACCATCTGCCTATCAACATTGTATTTAGATACTATGACTACTATTTTGGTAAAGTATACGGATGGAAAAATATTTGCTTTTTGGCTTGACAAAACGGTTTGTACATGGTATAATTATAAAGTCGATTTTTAAGGGCGATTAGCTCAGTTGGTCAGAGCTACCGGCTCATAACCGGTTGGTCCGGGGTTCGAGTCCCTGATCGCCCACCATCACTCGAGTTGCCGTTAATACACTTTTTATGTATTGACGGCTTTTGTTTTATATTAAAAATTGATTAAGTTTCCCTTTTATAAAAATAAATCGAAACTACCCCTGTTATTTTGATTTGTATCCGTATACTATACTTGAGATACAACAGAGAGGAGTGAAGTCATGAGGTTTTGCGTTATTTTACCGTTCAGGTTTTCGTTGTCAACATGGACGGATATCTCGGAAAAACCGGACACAATTATTTTCTTTATGAAGAAGATGGGATTTTGAGCATAATTCCCTGGGACTACAATCTTGCATTTGCGACTTATTCGCTGTGGATGCCTGATACGATTAATGATTCGACCTTGTATGTCAACCACCCAATCAATACGCCGGCAAGCGGTGAAATAATGAAGAAGAGACCGCTATATCATAACCTGATGAAGAATAACGAATATTTTGCTTTATATCATGAATACTTTGATTGCTTAATAAACAGTTATTTCGAAAGCGGGCGTTTTGAAAACCTGATTGCAGAAACGCTTGAAATGATTTCTTCTTATGTAGAGAAAGATCCCACAGCGTTTTGCTCATATGAGGATTTCCTCCTGGGCGCTGATACCATTAAAAACTTTTGTCTTTTGAGAGCCGAAAGAGTTCGCGGTCAGCTTGATGGAACAATCCCTTCAACGA
>JAAZGC010000223.1 GCA_012511425.1 Clostridiales bacterium
CGTTTACTTCCGATTTAACGGCTTCGGCTTCATCCTGTTTGCCCTGTCCTATCAGCGCGCCTATCTGCTTTGATATGGTTTTGCGCTTTGAACGGAGCGCATCCGCCTGCTGTATGGCCGCGCGGTAGCGCAGGTCGAGGTCGATTACTTCATCGACAAGCGGCAGCTTCGCGTCCTGGAATTTCTTCTTTATGTTTTCCCGAACCAGATCGGGCTGATTGCGGATAAGATTTATGTCTATCATGAAGGGAGCTCCTGTCAGATTATTTTATTTCGTGGTCAGTTGATTATTTCGTTGAACCGTTCGACGGTCTTTTCAAGGTCTTTGACGGTTTTTTTCTCAAGCTTTGCCCAGAGGGAAGCAAGGTCGGGGGATTCTTTGTTCCAGAGACCCGTGAGCTGCTCCATCATATTTCCCCAGTTGTATATATCGCCGATGTCGTAGGTCATGGTCGAGAAGATTATGTCGAGCATTTCCAGCGATTCTTCGTCGCGCATATACTTGCCCTCGAGGTTTATGGTGTAATAAGCCGGGGTTACGACTTCCATGCTCTTTGCAGAGAAAGCTTCAAGAAGCAGTCCCGTGCGTTCGATATCCGGGCAGGTTATCGGAACGCTGACAAATCCGGCGCCGTATGGGTCATTCTGGGTGTAGTATTCGCTCTGCATCTCATCCCATTTCGGGTTGGGAATAACGCCGAAAGAAGTCTCCACCGAGCGGAGCATCGAAATGTTGCGCATATGGCACCAGGTGAAGAGCGTATTTTTGCCTTCGACCATGGCAACGATTACGTCGTAGTCGCCTTTGCCCTTGTAAACGCTGAGCTCGGTCGACATCGATAGGGTTGCGTCGGTTTGCAGAAACGCAGTCAGCTTTTCCCAGCATTGGGCGGCGTGGTCGGTGTAGAAGGTAATCTCGGGGTCACCGTTGGCGTTTTTCGTTCCGAAGAAATTCCCGAGCGCATTATACATCGTGGCGCAGCTGTCGGAAAAATAGAGGTATCCGAAGCGGTCGTTCTCGTCGAGATCGCCGCTGCCGTCAAGATCGCCGGATACGACGTTTGACATTTCGATAAGCTTATCGATGGTCCATGCGCCGCTTTTTACCAGATCATACGGGCTTTCAAGGTTGTAGTCGGTTACAAGGTCTTTTACGAAAACGAGGATATTGACTGCGTTGTTGTCCGCCGTGGTCAGCTCTCCGCCGGCAAAATAGCTTCTGTCGTAAAGGCTGGTCGATTCGTTGAGGTTATGATCCCACCACGGCTTTGAAAAATCCAGGTAAGGGATCGCCGAAAGCTCATAAAGAAGCCCGTTTATCGTCATAAAGCCGGTCGCATAGCCGGATGAGATAACAGAGTCGATCTTTTCGCCTGCAAACACCGCTTTTTTGACATTCAGGGCGATTTCGCTCGACGAACGTCCGGCATCTCCCGCCCAGAACTGAGCGATTTTTACGTTGTATTTGTCTTCGATAAAGGCGTTGCGCTCATATATAGCGTCGTTCAGCGCATCACCCGAAAGATCCTCGGTCCAGATGTCGGCAACCGTCCAGAAATCTGCATGACATTTGCGCAGCCAGAAGGTGAAAGTCTCGCCGCCGTAATCAGCCTCGGGAAGACCCGGGTCAAATGACAAAGTCTCGGCTGCGGTCGTTTCGGTCGTAACATCGGCCGCCGC
>JAAZGC010000224.1 GCA_012511425.1 Clostridiales bacterium
GAACGGTTCCCGTGAAAAGATTTACATCCTGAAGAACAACGCCGAGCGAGCGGCGGAGATCAGATTTCTTGATCTTATTGATATTGATACCGTCGTATCTGATCTTTCCGTCGTCTATATCGTAAAAACGGTTCAGCAGATTAGTAACGGTAGTTTTTCCGGCGCCGGTAGCACCGACAAAGGCTATCTTCTGTCCCGGTTCGGCGTATATATTTATGTCGTGAAGAACGGGCTTGCCCGGCTCATATGCAAAGTCGACATCCTGCAGCCGTACATCACCGGTCAGTTCTTTGTAACTGACGCTTCCGTCCGCTTTGTGCGGATGCCGCCATGCCCATCTGCCGGTGCGTCGGATGCTTTCTCTTATTTCGCCGTCCGGGCTGATTTCGGCATTAACAAGGGTTACATAACCATCATCGGTTTCCGAAGGCTCATCGATCAGTTTGAAAATTCGCTCTCCGGCGGCAAGAGCAACGATAATCGAATTCATCTGCTGTGAAAGCTGGCCGATCGGCATGGAGAAACTGCGGGACAGACCGAGAAAAGCGGCTATGCCGCCGAGAGTCATGCCTCCGATACCGTTGATTGCAAGAAAACCGCCAAAAATAGCAAGCAGAGTATATTGCAGATGGCTCAGGTTATTGTTTGCCGGCCCCAGGATATTTGCATAGGTATTTGCTTTTGAAACGTTGTTATTAAGCTCTTCGTTAAGTTTGTCAAACCCTTCCTGGGCTTTTTTCTCGTGATTGAAAATCTTTACAACCTTCTGGCCGTTAATCATCTCCTCGACATAACCGTCGAGGTCTCCTATTGCTTTCTGCTGGCTTATAAAGTATTTGCGGCTGTTTTTTGCTATCTCTTTCGACACCCAAAGCATAACGGAAAGAGTCAGCAAGGTGAACAGCGTAAGCGGGATCGATGTTATGCACATCGCAACGAATGTCGATACCACGGTGATCAAAGACGAAAATACCTGAGGAATTCCGCGGCTTATCATCATTCTCAGCGCGTCGGTGTCGTTGGTATATTTGCTCATGACATCGCCGTAGCTGTTTGTATCAAAATACTTGACAGGGAGCGTTTGCATATGATCGAACATATTGTTTCGTATATCGCGGAGAATTGCCTGAGTTATTGTGCACATTATGCGATTATACATATATATGCTGAATATTCCTACCGCATATATCATCGCCTGACGGAGGATCGCAAATGCAAGACCGGAAAAATCACGCGAGCCGCTCACAAGCATCGGTTCGACAAAATCGTCTATGACTGTCTGCATGAACATTGCTCCGGTAACCGAGGCGGCAGCGTTGATTATAATACAGGCAGCGACGGCGGTGACTTTCAGCTTATATTCTCCGAGATAGGAAAGCAGTCTCATCGCGGTTCCGCGTTTCCGGCCGAGTCTTTTGACCATGCTTTCCTTTTTGCCGGCATTGCCGTTAAGCAACAGAACCACTTCCCTTCATCTGAGATTCATATACCTCACGGTACATTCTATTATTTGCAAGAAGCTCTTCATGAGAACCGAACGCTTCCGCTTTGCCGTCGTTCATTACTATGATACGATCGGCATTTTCAACCGAGGCAACCCGTTGTGCTATTATGATTTTCGTAGTATCCGGAATTTCTTCTGCCAAAGCCTTGCGTATCATGGCATCGGTCCTGGTATCGACAGCCGAAGTGGAGTCGTCGAGGATCAGTATCTTAGGTTTCTTCAAAAGGGCGCGGGCTATGCAGAGGCGCTGCTTCTGACCTCCGGATACATTAGCGCCACCCTGTTCAATGTAATGGTCATATCCATCGCTGAATTTGCGGATAAATCCGTCGGCGCAGGCAAGCCGGCAGGCTCTTTCCATTTCTTCATCGGTTGCATTTTCGTTTCCCCAGCGGAGGTTTTCTTTTATAGTGCCCGAGAAAAGCAGATTCTTCTGAAGCACCATCGAAACTTCATCACGCAGCGCCGTAAGGTCGTAACTGCGGACATCTATCCCGCCGACTTTTACGGAACCGGATGTGGCGTCATAAAGTCGCGGGATAAGCTGCACGAGACTCGTTTTAGCCGAACCGGTCATTCCTATGATACCGATCGTTTCACCCGATTTAATATCAAGATTTATGTGGTCAAGCACCGGCTTCTCTGCTTTTTCCGAATAGGAAAAGATTACGTTTTCGAATGTAATCGAGCCGTCCGGGATATCGCGGATACCGTCGGGGGGAGATACGATATCGCTCTCTTCCTCAAGTATTTCGCATATGCGTTCGGAGGATGCGCGGGAAATAGTAAGCATTACAAAGACAAAACTTAGCATCATCAGGCTCATCAGTATCTGCATGGTATACGATGTAAGCGACACGAGCTGACCGGTGGTCATCGCTGTCCCGCCGGAGTTTACAATATACCTTGAACCGAACCATGCTATAACGAGCAGACAGGTGTTGACGGCAAGCTGCATCATCGGAGCGTTTAC
>JAAZGC010000225.1 GCA_012511425.1 Clostridiales bacterium
CGGCGGAACCGAAAATAATGATACTCGACGAGCCGGAATCGAACCTCGATTTCAAAAATCAGCTTATCATCCTCGACACCCTGTCCGAGCTTGCCGCCTCCGGCATGGCGTGCGTATTCAACACCCACTACCCCGCGCACGCGCTGAGCCGGGCGGACAAGTCGCTGCTGCTGGCGCCCGGCGGAGAATACCTTTTCGGCGACTCGGCGAAGATAATAACCGAACCCAACATCCGCCGCTTCTTCGGCGTCGACGCCGTAATCGGCTCGGTCGAAGGGGCGGGAACGTCGGCACGGACGGTCGTCCCCCTGAAGCTTGCGTCGGGCGACGCTCCGGCGGAAAAGCCGGGCGGGCGGGTACTCGCCGTCATCTCGATGATAATCCGGGAACACCCGGCGGTCGAGAAGATAAACGCGATACTTGAGTCATATTCCGGGATATTGGTCGGGCGGATGGGAATGCCATACCGCCGCGCCGGGGTGTCGATACTCAACGTAACTGCCGACGCCGATAAAAAAGAGATCGACGCACTTACGACATCCCTCGGCGCCGTGAGAGGAGTTTCGGTCAAAACGATAACCACCGCCGCCGATGAAAGCGCGGATATCGGAAAAGCCGAAGTTATATAGAAAAGAAAGAATAAAATCATGTTGAAAATAGCTGTTTACGGAAAGGGCGGGATCGGAAAATCGACCACCGTCTCGAATCTCTCGGCGGCATTAGCCGAAAAAAATCTCCGGGTGATGCAGATAGGCTGCGACCCGAAAGCCGACTCGACTCTGTATCTCCGCGGAGGAAAGCCGCTTAAGACCGTCCTTGAATTAATCCACGACCGGGGAGACGATTTTTCCCTCTCCGACATGGTGATTGAAGGCTACGGCGGGGTCATCTGCGTCGAAGCGGGCGGGCCGACGCCGGGGCTGGGATGCGCCGGGCGCGGAATTATCGCCGCGCTTGAAAAGCTGGAGCAGAAAGGCGCTTATGAAGTCTACAAGCCGGACGTCGTCTTTTACGACGTTCTGGGCGACGTCGTCTGCGGCGGTTTTTCGATGCCGATGCGCAGCGGCTACGCCGACAAGGTCTATATCGTGACTTCCGGCGAGAACATGGCTATCCACGCCGCCGCGAACATCGCCCTCGCCGTAGAAAACTTCCGCGGGCGCGGCTACGCCTCTCTCGGCGGGCTGATACTCAACCGCCGCGACGTAAAAAACGAGCGGGAGAAGGTAGAGGAGCTTGCGTCCGACATAAATTCAAGGATAGTCGGCGTCCTGCCGAGGTCGGAGACCGTAGCCGACGCCGAAGAAAAGGGCGCGACGGTGATGGAGGCGTATCCGTGTTCATACATGGCGCACGAGTACCGCGAGCTTGTCGCCCGGATAATGGAAGACAACGGAATATCCCTCTGAAACAAAAAAACCGGACTTTCATCTGGTTTCATATTAAGGTTTTCATCTGCAAGCCGCCGTCTGCTTTACAGCCGCCAAAACCGACGCCGCCGACAATACAAAAAGCGCCGCCGCTATAAACGAAAACGATGTATACATGTTTATGCAGGTCAGTATTAAAAACACCGAAGACAGTGCAAGCGTTAAACTCCGGATGACCGGCGATTGCTTTTTTGAAATATAAATGAAAAAACCGCCCGCAAGCAGAGCCAGAAGATAATAAATCAGCGAAAACAGATCCGGGGGATAATCGTTCAAAAGCTTTTGAACGAACTTCGGAAGAACGCTCTCGATTTTTCGGAAAGCGGCATAAAAAAGCATATGTATCAGCGCGACAGCCCCGCCGATTATGCAGAAAAGGCCGGCTTTCGCATATACTACTTCGGATTCGAGACCCAAAGACAGCAGCAGGAGTATTATTACCCCGCAAATTGCCAACATGTCAAACATCGCAAACGACCTTCCCCAAAAACTGCTTTATTTATTATATAACAAATTCGCCGGGTTGTCAATACGATATCCATAAAATACAATATACGGTATAAATATACAATGATCAGAAGATTAACCGAAAACGCCGCCGTCAGCCTTAATTTGGGCGAAACCCCCTGGCCGCCGAAATTTCCGGGCGGGCTTGAATATTCCTCCCCGGCGCGGGGAACCTGGAACATCGTTCACGTCGGGATGCTGCTCCCCGAGGCGCACCTTATTTTCGTCTGCGCCGAAGCCTGCCTGCGCGGCGTCGTGCTGACCGCCGCCGAAATGGGGGCGATGGACCGCTTCTCGATGATAAACATCCATGAAAACGACATCACCTCCGGCGGGATGGAGAAGCTGATTATCGACGGCGTCGGCGACATCCTTTCCCGGCTTGAAAAAAAGCCGCGGGCGGTGCTGCTGTACACAAGCTGCGTTCATCACTTCATCGGCTGCGACCTGCCGCTCGTCTACAAAACGCTGCGGGAAAACCATCCGGGAGTTGACATAATCAACTGCTACATGAACCCGATTATGCGCAAGTCGGGGCTGACGCCGGATCAGCTGATGCGAAAGCAGCTTTACGCCGGGCTGAAAGCGGCGGAACACGACCCGAAAAAGCTGATTTTCGTCGGCAGCGACTTTCCGACGCCGGAAGGCGAACTGCGGGAGCTTATCGGCTCCGCCGGATTTTCCGTATCCGAAATTCAGGACTTTTCCGACTATGACGGCTATCTTTCGATGGGAGAAGCGCCGGCGGCGATAATCTTCAACGAGGCGGCAAAACACGCCGGCAAAGAGCTGAAAA